>CAUJDC010000001.1 GCA_963169815.1 Patescibacteria group bacterium
AACCGCGCCGAGTGTGACCCAACGACCTCTACAAAAAATCGCATGCGAGCGAATCAAAAATACTCAAAAAAATCACGGTTTATGACGACATGGTGAAAAGGCCCAGCCGCGAATTATGACTTCTGCAGTGAGCGCTACACATAGCCCTTTCCTTATACAACATCACCTTCCAGCTGTAAGCTGATCATCAATGAGAAAACCGATCCAATCAGCACCACAGCGCCGCTGAAAATCAGCCCACAGAAGACCGCGAAACAGCCGTACGTAAGACTTCCAAACATCACCTTGGTTCGCATGGAAGTTGCGCGTTCCTCCAAGTACAGAGAGTAGCGCATCATCCCGTAAGCCAAAATAATCAGCCCACAGAAAGCAAGCACCTGAATGAGAGAGGGGTTGAAGAGGGGGAGCGGCATCTGAGGAGGGTTTTCCTGTTGTCTGATGTTCTGACCTTTGAGACTTTAGCCGGCACCATACCAACTGTGTCTACAAAAATCCATCTTGCACAACCATCAAGCCCCACCCGCACCATACCAACTTTGTCTACAAAAATCCATCTTGCACAACCATCAAGCCCCACCCGCTTGATGCGGCTCTCAGTTGGCACAAGGTAGCCTGCGTGCACACGAAGGGTTGCTTACGACCTTTCTTTACATTGCCAAACTGTTTCTCTGTTTGGGCGATTTTTCATTTACCAAAAAACCGCGCCATCACTAGCGCGGTTAATCTCGGTTTCTCTAACTTAAGTTTGGGCTTATCTAACGAATTTGAGGAGGCCCATATGACGAGCGCGCTTGATTGCAATAGAAAGCATCTTTTGATACTTAAGAGCAACGCCGCTGTAGTAACGAGGTACGATTTTACCGTATTTAGTTACATATTTCTTGAGCAGATCAGTGTCCTTATAGTCGATGTAGGTAGTGCCTGCAGCTGTGAAAGGACATTTCTTGTTATACTTATTTTTTGCCATGGTAGTAAATTCTTTAAATTATAGGGAATTAAGCGGCTTTCTTTTCTTTTTCTTCAGCCTCAGTTTCATGTGACTGCTTCAATTCTTCCAAAGTCATGGGATTGTATTTAAGAGGAAGTTTCACAATCATGTGACGAATTACTTCAGGTTCCAAACGGAGAGAAGTTTCGAATTCTACTAATTCGCTTGGTTCAAAATACATACCAAACACAGCGTAATGACCTTTAGTTACTTTTTTCATTTTGTAAGCAAGGTCTTTTTCGCCCCAAATATCTTCAAAGAATACTTCGCCATGTTTAGCGATTTGCTTCTTGATTGATTCCAAGCGCTTTGTAACAGCAGCCTGTCCGATTCCTGAATCGATGATTACCATCAATTCATACTTGTTTTCCTTATTGTCGTTAGCCATCTTTGTATGGTTTAAAAAATAAAAGACTTTTAGCCTTCCGATAGCTGCTTAAGAAAACCTCAAACAGACCGAAAAGCACAAAGAAAAGCAACGGGACTTTAGCAAATCCCTTGGCCGCTAGCAAGTACTAAGTTATATACATCAAAATATTTAACCAATAAAAGCAAGTTGAACTGGCATTTACCCAGGTCCAGAGCCTTCAGAAAAGGTCTTTTTTATGCTAGAATAATAAGATTTAAATCAAAGCGACATGATTAAAAAAGTAAAAGGACCAATTTACCACGACTCTGTTTTTCAGGAGAATCTGGATGAAAGACATCCATATCCTGACTTTAACAAAGCCAATTTTTCCTGGATTGCTCCTGAATACATCCAGCATCCCAAATCTACCCGCTGGTGGGTGATTGCCGCTATTTTGCTGTTAATCTCAACCGTCATCGAAGCCATTGTCAGCAATTGGACTATGCTGGCCGCCACGCTCATCTTTGGCTTGGTTTACTGGTTTACTCATGAATTCCATCCACCAAAACATACCAAAATCAACATTTCTACGCTTGGTATCAAGGTTGGACATCAGGAAATTTCCTTTAGTGAAATTGAACATTTCTGGATTATTTACAATCCACCAGCGGTTAAACAATTGGCTTTCCGCCTGAAAGATAGCTTTTTCCCAACGCTCATTCTGCAATTGGAAAAACAGAATCCAGAAGCAATTAGAGCTTTCCTTGAGCAGTATTTGCCTGAAGTGACTGATGCCAAAGAAGGCTTCACTGATGCGATTTTACGTGCATTAAAACTTTAATATGACTGTAGAAAAAGACCAAAAATCCAATCCTGAAAAACAGCCGAAGTCACCTGAGGCCAAGCCAGAAGCTAAACCTTTAACTGGTGACGACAAGTCTTTCGTTGAACAGGTTGACGCCAAATCCAGAATTTACGGCGAAAAGCTGGAGGAACTCAAAAAAAGATTTGGTGCCTCTGGCTCAGTTGGTGAAAAAACTGGCGAAATTATGGTTGAGCGTCAAAAAGCACGCATCAACAGAATCGCCCATGAAAAGAAAAGTGCTTTCATCGAACTAGCTGCAGAGGAAAAGGCTAAACGCCTTTCCATCATGATGGGAGATGTCGAATCAGAAATGAATAAAATTTATTTCCCTTTTGAGAAAATTATCGATTATGTGCGTGGTTTAGACAAAGTCGATGACGCTGAATTAGTCAAGCTGGAAGCCATGATGGACGCACTAACTAAAATGCAAAACAATCCTCAGGCCGAAGAAGTATTTATGAAAATATTACGCAAACAGGAGCTCAAAAAAGAAGATTATCAAAAGATTATTGCTTTGATCAAGCCTGTTGATATGCAGAAAGCAATCGATCAAAAAGAACATCATAAAATTTTGGAGAATTCTGAAGCTGGCGCCATCATTTCCGCTCTTTCTGAAGGCCAAAAAGTCAAATTAATTGAAACAATGGTTCAAACTTTGAATACCAGTGAGCTTATTCAAGTCTTGGAAGTTTTCCTGGCTTCCGGGATTATTACCAATCTTCAGCTTGATGATTTGGTTAAGAAAGGCAAGCTGCCAGCACCAGTAGCAACTGAATTGCAGGCGCAGATTAACAATGGCCAAATGGCTAAAAAACAACAGGTCTACACCGAAAAAGTTGATCGCTTAACCAGGGTAAATGAAGGCCGTACAGCCGAAAATCCATTGAACAAAACAGTTGGTGGGCCAGCACTGCTCGCTCTTGGGTCACTTTGGGGTGCGGCTACTGCTTTGATCAATTTTCAAATACATTTCAATCCCAATGACCCGATTAAAAGTGCTGCTGAAGGTCTTAGCAATCCGTACACTTTACTTGGTTTGGCTACAGTCGGAGCATCTGCTTACGGGATGTACTCAATTGTCAGCCCCAAGGGCGCGGCAGAAACTAAGCAGGATGTGGTGGAATTTTTCTCTGGACCAGAAGTTAAAGAGAAAAATCAGGCTACTCGTCGTGAGCAAATAAATAAAGCTTTAGAGACTAACCTTAGCCAAAATATCTATTTGATGGATTTTCTGGGAACTCCTGAAAAAAATGCTTCAGGTATAGAAAAAACTGGGCTCGAAATTATCAATGATTTTTTGGATAAATTCCAAAAGGAAAAGAAAACTCCTGAACTCAAATTCACCGAAATCCGCGCGGCCGCAGGCCCAAAACAACAGGAATTGTTGGATAAAGCGCTAGGACTGGAAGGCAGTACCGAAATCAATTTCAAGCAACGTCTCGACAGTATCATGAGTATGTTAATTGGCCTTGAGTTAAACAAAAAAGACAAATACGCAGCTTATGTGCAGGAACTTCGCCGCAAACAAAATCCTGACCTTAAAACCGCTTAAATATACAAATGAAAACCAATTTAGATCCAAAATTCGTCGCACGATTAACTAACCTGACTAGGGAGGTACTTCGTGATGAAGCGCGTTTCGTCAGTCGCAATGATCAGACTTTGATTACTCTCCATCGCC
Organism: Patescibacteria group bacterium; assembly: GCA_963169815.1. Taxonomy (GTDB): domain Bacteria; phylum Patescibacteriota; class Gracilibacteria; order UBA1369; family UBA1369; genus JADLFY01. The sequence continues at coordinate 3,884 of CAUJDC010000001.1, forward strand.
AAATTTTCTCTAAAAATGAACAGGTTCCATTGGTCACACTGAAGCCAATGGAGAGACAATTCTTCAATAAATATTTCTATTTCGACAATAACCCAACTACTCCCCGCACTGAAGTTCCTTTCAGCGATTCTCCAAAGGATCAGGAGTTTTTCTTTGAGCAATTACGTCAGCAATTCCGCATCTGTACCTACAATCTCGATCGCATGGACTATTTGCGTCCAACTTTCGCCGATGACAAAGCTGAGCAACCAGCCTTTAGTACTGATCAGGAAAATCTGCTTTTCCGTGGCGTAGTTCAGCCTTTCCTGCACAGTCTGGAGCAGCGTGAAATCGACAATTTAGAAAAACAAAAAGGCGGAAAGCCGTCCAAAGATGATACCAATAATCCTTACAAAGGGCTTGGACAAAAACTTTTGGTCAAGGGTCAATCCGGTCAATTCGATACAGTTTTGACTTACGATCAATTGGTAGAAATTACTAAAGAGCAATCAGAAATAGCTAAAAAAGGCTTATTCCCTGGTGATACTGTTAAACAGCTTAGAGAGTTTTTGGCTAAACGTTTCCCTGAATTACACATTTACATTGATGATCAGGGCAATATTACCACTTTCCAGAGTACCATGGGTATTGGCGCGAATGGACAGTTGGTTAAGGGTAAAACAACCATGTCTTTTACCGAAGCTTTACATGAAATGAAATTGCGTCAGGGACATGAACTTCAATATCAGGCTATTATAGCCAGCAAAGGAATGCTATCTCTATCCGGCACCAACTTTAAAGTCGGCAATGCCAGCCAAAATGGCTACGATATAGGATTAAATGAAGTAGGAGAGAATACCAATGCCATTTTCTTTGTCACTGATCGCCAGGGGGTTTTAGCCAGAATTGTCATTAACACTACCAAACAGCGCCTTGGAGATCCCGTCGATTATCAGGTTTCTATTTATCAAAGTCCTGCAGTCGACGATCCAGCCGCTCCAAAATTTTCAGTGGATCAAGCCAACCCGGATAAATTCCAAACACCGCTTTTGGCTCTCTACAGCCAGGCTAAGGCAGTCGGCAAATACAATGTAGCTGGCGCCAACTTCAAGCCAAAATTTCCAGGCGATTCGCCAAAAGCTCCTGATTACGCGCGAAAACCAGCTGATCAACCTAGCGAAGTACAAATACATGAAGATACCATTATTGGGAATTCACCTCAGCCCTTAATACCGAAAGTGATTGGCTTCGGACCAACTTCTGTTGATGGTAAGCTAAAATTCAAATATGAAATCAAGCCAAAGGTTAAATTAAACCCTCCGGCTAAAGCCAGCCCTCAACCTTCTGATGCTTCAGTTGTAGGCAAATCCGAACAACCACCTCAACAAGTTAAGCGCCCACCACTACCTAAAATTAAAAGTCAGAATCGCGGTAGCGCAGATGTTGATGTTGGAGAAGGCAAAAAGAAAGGCTCCCATAAATTGGCTTTAGTCACTGGAGTTACTGTGATGCCGATTGTCACAACTGCTTTGGGCAGTCTCATTTATATACTCATGAAATAACTCTATGATTAATCTCAAAAATAAAAATCTTTGGCTGCAACTGGGACTGACCGCTTTGGTTCTTGTCATTGCTACCCATGTCGATGTAACTCATGCTCAATCCCTGGAGAGTATTAAAAGTGATTTTGCGGGAGCCACTACAGGAGTCTTCGAGTATATCAATATAGTTCTTCTGACTTTACAGGCCTTCATCTGGCCGATTTTGATTTTAATTGGTGGTCTGCTTGGTAATGATTTGCTCTTCAGTGGAGGGATGCTCACTATCCTCCTCAATGTTTGGGGCGCTGTCCGTGACTTCGTTAATATTATGTTTGTATTAGGATTACTAGGCATCGCTATTTACAATATTCTTGGCGGAAGTAATGACAAATATTCAGTTAAAGGGGTTTTACCAAAAATCATCGTTTCTTTGATTGCCGTAAATTTCTCTTTCCTGATGTGTAAAGTTGTACTCGACATAGTCAATGTCGGTACCACTGCTATCTTTGCCGTACCAATGGCTTCATCCACCCTTCAAGCTAAAAGTAATGCTGATTGGAACGTTTTTGGCGCCAAAATGTGTGGTAAATTGCAGCAACTCGAAGCCAAGCAAAAAGTTAAACAAGACAAATCCAATGATCTACTCTGTAAAAGAGATACTCAAGGTAATCTCACTACTCAAATTTCTGATATAGGCAAAAACTTTTTCAGCAATTTCAATTCCCGCAACGTAGCTTTAGTCATGGCTATTGAATTGATGGACATTACCAATATCGACACTGCCAAAACCAATGAATTGAGTGATATAAAATCACTTACAGTCAACACTGCTTTCTCAGTAATATTCCTGATTATCTATTGCGCGTCCTTTCTCGCGCTCTTCGTTGCCCTATTGGTTCGTGTGGTAGTTCTGTGGCTGGCAATAGCCATAATGCCACTGTCATTCTTTGGTATGGCCTTTGAACCATTTAAAACCAAGTTGGGAGACAAAGACCCTATTAATCTTTTTAGCAAACACGCTTTTGTCCCTTTGCAAGTAAGTTTTATTCTGACTATCGGAATGATCATGATTTCTCAGCTCAAACAAATTAATCACACCGGCATTCTTTCTACCAATCCAGCTACTGCAGGTGCAATCGTTTCAGGGATGTTTACTGTTCAGGACATCATTGCCGGTGCTGCCACTGCTGCCTTTATCTGGATGGGGGCCTTCATGGCTATGGAAGGTACGCAAGCTGGTCCATTTGTTAAGGGCATCAAAGGCTACTTCGACAAACTTGGTAAAGATACCGCCCGCGTACCATTTTATGTTCCTTGGATTCCAACCGCCAAAGGCAAAACTGGTTTATTCGCTCTGACTACTGGCGCTAACCCTGCGGCCAAATATATTGAATCTCAGCAAAGAGAATTCCAGGAAAAGCATGGCGACCGCGTAGGTAAGGTATCTGGGGAAATTGAGAAGGTTAAAACCAAAGCAGAGTTGGAGGTTGTTATGGGCAAGGTTAGTTCATTGGATAAGGTTGATTTCGGTTCAGCGCAGAAAAAACTTGGTGAAAAGTTAGCAGCTGATAATTACAAACTTACCAAAGAACTCAATGCAGCTGGTCTTACAGCCATCCGTATGAACGGTAAAGAGTTCGCTGACAAACTCAAAGCCGGCGCAATCAGCGAAGATGTTTACAAGAAGTATATGAATGCTGCCGATATCCCAGTCAATTTGGAGGATGCCAAAAAAGAAGCAGATTCAGCTAATAGACGTGCCCGAGACATTGTCAGCGGTGCCGATGCCGATGCCAATTCCGAATACGTCAAAGCTGCTAAGAAACTCAAAGAAGCCGCTCAGGCTCTCAAGGAAGCCAAGACTCAAAAAGATGTTGACGCTGCTACTAAGAAAATCAAGGATGCCAATGCTAAATTGGATAAAATTGAAGCAGAAAAAACTGAATTCTCCGCTAAAATTAAGATTGATACTGATACGCCAGTTAGTCAAGATAACAAGATACCTTAGAGTAAAACCATAGAGTATAAAAGATTATACGAGAATTTAGTCAAACAAATAGGCCAAAAAGCGGCGAAAAAAGCCCTTGAAACTGCTCTCACTAGCCAACAAGTTGAAGTTGAAAAAGCCAAATCACTCGCCGACAATATCATTCATGGCAACAGCACTCCTTAACCAAAATCAACTTGCAATTAGCGACAATATATAAGACAATAAAACGTTAATAAGTAAAACAGTCAAATGGCTAGAAAACGCCGCCAAAATCGGGGACCAGAAAAATCTACTCAACGCGAGCAGATGGCTCAAATTGCTCAGCAAAGAGCAAGAGGTTTGCAGAACAATCTGCAATTGTCAGACGAAGTTGCGATAGAGGTCAATCAGCAAATTCAGGAAGTAATGAAAAGCATGGATAGCCTTCGTGATTTCTATGCCCAGGCTGCCAATGAAACTGCTGATGCCACTGGCGAAGGTTTAGAGCATCAGGAATTCTTGGTTAAGAATAAGGAAAAAGTTGATACACTACTCAGTCTTGACCCAACCGTTACTTATAATAAATTCGTCAGCATCTCTATTCAGCGTCAGCAATTCTACAAAAAAGCAGTAAAGGGCGGCGTAGTTAGCAGCGACGATTTGGCAATTTTTTCTGATCACGGTTATTTGGAATACCTGACTGATTTAAATAATCGTCGTGCCAATGTCGACAAATTGGATGTCTCTGATTTGCAGACACTACAGAATGCCAGACATGACAATATCGATGCTATTTTAACTAATTTTCAAGCCGCCAATAAAATCACTGCTGCTGAGGGAGCCCGTCTCAAAGCTCTCGGGCCAATTTCACCAGCAAACCTGCAAACTGCCCGCGAGGCTTTTTATCAAAAGTTAAAGGCTCACGACAATGCCAATTCCACCCATTATTATAATGAGTTCATGCAGTTATACAGAGCCGAAGAAGCTGCTCAGACAGAGCTCGATTCCTATACTGAATTGCACAATTTCGTACTCAAGGGTGTAGTCAAAGACATTGATATCTACATGGACGAGGATAAAAATAAAAAATTATTTTTCGAAAGAGTTAGAACGTTGCAGAAAACTACAGGGTTACCTCTTCAGAAAGGTCTGATTCTCTACGCCAAAGACTGGACTTTCACACCTGGGCCAGGTGCTACTCGTCCTCAAAATATCAAAGTAGAAATTACTGATATTAATGCTGGTGGGGCTGCTCAAATTGACCCAGATTTGCCTGCCACTCCAGAAAATATGATGCCTTCACTGGAACCAGTTATTAAAATGAAAGTAGATGTTCACGGTCGTATCCAAGACCTGGTTCTCAGCGCTACAGCCCTCAAACAATGGCTTGTCATCAACAAAGTTGAAGAGAAAATCGATACTGTTGAGCAACTGGAAACGCAGCTTCAATTGCCTGCTGGTTTAATCAGAGAAGGCCAGAAAATTGAGTATGCACTTCCACTTAAACATGAACAAGGGGAGGCAGCAGAACAGGCTTTCGCTTCAGCTAAAATTGAAAAAATTGAAAATGGACTTATCCATTTTGATGCGCCAATCAACTTCGTTCAACCTACCACTGGCTCCAAAATAGTAGCAACAGTTCCTAAATCTGCTTGCACTTTTGCCGAATTTGCCAAGTGGTACAGACAAAACGAAGCAGTACCAGAAGGTCTTGAGATAGCCCATCTTGATGAGTGTTTGGCCATTCACCATAAATTTCTTATTAATCAGATGCAGTGGGGCGACAATCACGGTTCACCAATCTCTTTGGCAGCTGGCCCAATGCCTATGTATTTGATTTCAGCATATCAACCAAATGATGAAGCGGTAATCATTACTTCCGTAGAGCCTCATAAAATAAATTTTGAAGATGGCCAAAGCTGTACTCCAAGCGAGTTTTTACGCGATGTAAAGAGAGAGGGGCTCACCAGACCCAATAAAGAGCAAATGGATGTTTTGACAAAAAATGCCCAAAATAAACTGGATGCTGCCAAAGTTGCCAAGCTCAAAGAGGATGCCGCAAAATACGATTTAGCCAAAGACAAAGGCACTACCAAAGAAGACTCTAAGCCTGTAGTTGCACATAAAAAAGGTTATTGGTCTGATCTCTGGACCAACACTCATTTCCTCAATTTAATGGAAATATACCAGTTAATTGTGAAAACTCCACTTGAACGTATAAAAGACAATCTCAAAGATACGAGTGAAAGAAAAGTAGCTACTGTTGGTAAAGACTTATACAAAGGTTTGCCAGATATTCTTGGATTAAGTGGCCTGTCTGGCAAATCGGAGGACAAACTCAATAGTAAAATCTCCGAAGATGTTAAAAATAAACTCGAATATTTTGAAAAAAACTCCACCGACGAAGAAGTTTTTGAAGCGTTATACTCTACCTCAAAAACTACTGTTTATAAAGCAGCTCTACAATTCCTCACTAAAAAAGGTGTTGTCCGCTGGGAAGATGACGAAAAACTGATGGCCGTGACCAACAGGCTTTTTCCTTATGCCAAATACGATGCTAAATATCACGATGCTGTTGGTAAAGATACGCCAGTAATTGTTGGTGATAAAACTGCTTTGGCCAAAGATAAAAACCTCAATATCTTTGAACAATACCGCCGCTGTATTGATAGTCAATATGGTGATGGTACTTTTGATAATTTCGAAAAAACCAATGCTCGCGCCTATGATGATAGACGCAATTATACCAGGGATAATATGCATGATTTCGAGTTCCTTGGAGGACGTATCGGTAATACTCTCAAGAAAATGTTGCTCGATTTCGAATCTGGCAAAGACATTGATCCAGCTGAATTTGAAGGACTATTAATGGGTGCGACAGCAGGTATGGAATTTGCTTCTGAACAAGCTCTGATGTTCTTCATCGCCGCCTTTGGCATGAAGAGACCAAAAGATGGTAAGACCATTCTGACTTACTCTCGTATGCGCTTCTTCTGGCCAGTTTGGAAGGATCAACTCATTTGGCTTTATTTCAATTTGAATTACAACAAGCTCGATGAAAACGGTAAGCCAATTATGGTTCACAATGAAATTACTGGTAAGGAAGAGGCTGTTAAAGACAAGCTTCGTATGAATGACTTTAGCCGTTTTTACGAGACCATTATTAAAAAAGATATTTCTCAACAGGTTTCAGATGGTAAGAAAGGTTTGGATAAGTTTACTGCTGGCAGGCACACTATTGCCTGGTTACAGGGCGAAATAATCGCTGAAGACAAGGTAACTACTACTATTGGTAATAAAGCTGGTGGAGCAGCTCCGCTTGAAGTTTATCATTACATCGGTCCGAGATTTACTACTACCACTCAAATTGAAAAAATTATCAGACGTGGAAGCTGGGGTGGCTCTACTGAGAACGATATGATGGTTAAAAATATGTATGCTGGTTACAATAATCAGATGCTACTTTTAGCCCGTCAAATCGGTATTTCCAAATCTGTTTCGGACAAAAAGAAAGCTTCACGCGATTTAGCCAACATGCTTTATTGCTACATTTTCTTTAACAATGCTTTGCGCGGAAAAATTGGTGACAAAAACCAATATATGAAAGTGACTGATTCCATTTTAGACTCTCGTGGCTCAGCCGATAGTGAACGTGATATCAGAGATTTTTATAATGAACTTGGGGATTTCTCTTATAATTTCTGTGATAGAGTTGCCAAGGCTGCCGGTAAGCCAGACCTGGCAATTAAAGCGCATGAGATACTAAATCCATCTGTTAGTCGTGTAGACGAGGAGAAAGAACAGGATTTCCGTGAAGAAATGAAGAAAACTATCATCAAATTTGCTCAAGAAAATCCGGATAAATTTTCCAAAATAGCCCTGGAAACTTCTGACTATCTCAAAGGTATGTCTGGTGCTACCCTGAGTAAATCAGAACGTGAAGAGGAGGAACTTAAAAAAACGGCCTAAATTCACTAGGAAGACTCCGCCCCCGCTCTGCTTGTCTTTCGACATGCGTGCGGGGGCGGAGTGCTATATTTTCATCGAACTAGCTCACTTGCGTTTGCGCAGTTCGTCGCTCAGCTCCAATTTCTGCCGGCGGTTAAGGTCAATCGGTACATTACCGAGCAGCCTAATGTCCAGTTCGCTGAGCTTGTGTTTACGGCAGATTTTCTCTGCTTCGCGCACTTGCAAGGCGTGACCAATTGCAAACAACGCACAAAAACACATTCCCAGTCCGAATCCAGCAAT
>CAUJDC010000002.1 GCA_963169815.1 Patescibacteria group bacterium
GCCCGCCGCAAATTTTTGGGGACTTTGCCGGAGGTGGCGCGTAGAGAATTGTGGCGCGCACATGGCTTTGGCTCAGTTTGTCACTTTGCGGCGGTCTTGGCTGGAGTAAGCGAAGAGCAGGTACGGCTAGTTCTACGTACCGAGAAACGTGTCGTTGATATGCCCAAATTGCATCAGGCCTTAGTAACAGGAAAAATTTCTGTGAATAAAATTGCTAAAGTGAGAATCAGGCAGAACTCGCTGTACTAACTGCAAATCTATCCACTCGCGCTGTAGAAACTTTAGTGCGTGATGCAAAAGAAAACGTTCACGTGAACGTCAATTTACAACAGCTTTTTGCTGAGTCAAGTTTGGATTTAAAGCCTGAGACTGAAGCGAGGCTGAGAGAACTTCAACAGAAAGGCCTAGACCTAGACGCGCTGATCAACGAATTCCTCGACAAACGTGAAGCAGAGATCTCGACTGAGAAAGCCGAACTAGCTGATTTGCCTGCCAAATCCCGCTACATTCCGGTACGGGTCAAGCGTCTGATCGCGGCTGAGTACGGGCACAAATGTGCGGCGCCAGGCTGCCGGCGGGAGGCGAAAGATTTGCATCACACCGCCCGTTACTCACTGACGAAAAGGCATGATCCGCATTTCCTGGCGCCGCTTTGCAGCGGGCATCATGAAATTGCGCATAGTGTTGATGTTAAAGTCCAGCATTGGCGACAAAGCTGAGTTTGTCCACGGGATCGCGAAGCGCGTACATATTTACTCGCTGAGGCGGTGAAAATCGCTGGTCGTGAAATCGGAATGGCGAAGCGCGAGGGCGCGGCCACAGGGAAATCGCGCACAGTGTGGATGTGCGAGGGCGCGGCAAATGTGCGATGCTGGGGTGTGGGAGATGCGGCGGTGCGAGGACCTAGCACACGGCCACATGAAATCGCCCATAGTGCGGATGCGCGAGGGCGTGAAAGTGTTAGGCTTGTCACCAGGGATTGATGATTTGGTTGGTTGACACCTTTTTACGTAGGTTTCAATGTTTATGAGAGAATGGCTGATCTATCAAAAAGCAGATAAATGAGTTGGTCGTGGAGTGATTTTATCCCCTTGGATAGCGGTTTTTTGTAACTTTGACATGGCTGGTAATTGTGTTGTGTTAGTTCTTGTTGATAGAGGTGGTACGCCCTTTTAAAAAAGGCCTTTTTCTGTTATAATAAAGGGATAAATTGCAATTTTATCTCTAAATGAAAAAATGTGGCCAAACAAGTAGAGGTTTTACTCTTCCGGAAGTAATTGTTTCAATTGCGGTTCTGGTGATGGTGATCACGGCGGCCAGTGATATTTTGTCCAATGTAATTCGCAGTAATGCGGACAATGTCAGCAGCCTGGTTGCCAATGGTTATGCTCAAGAAGGGCTTGAAGCAATTCGCTTTGTACGTGATACCGATCATTGGTTGGGTTTGGATTTCAATGGAGCAAAAGGGACTTCGCCAACTACTGTCTGGGGCGCGAAACTTTTTGATGCTGAAGGAACTAAATCATTTCAACTCGAGAAACGCGATACGGTTTTGACCAGCTGTACCAAAGCCAACTTGGCCGAATGTTTGCCTTTTAGTTTGAAAGAAATAGCTACTGCTGGCGATAGACAGGATTTAGGAAAAGGTTTCAGCAGAGAGATTTTGGTGGAGGCTGTGAAGAGTGCTCCAACTGTCGCGAGTGTTGATTTGCTTAGAGTGACGTCCATTGTTTATTGGACTGGGCCAAATGGCCAGGAAAGGAAAGTGGTTTTAACAACTGAATTAACTGATTGGAAAAATGCTTAAGAAAAAATCACAAAAAGGTTTTACGCTGATTGAGCTGCTTCTGGCGATGAGTATTTTTATGATTTTTATGGTGATAGTTACCAACACTTACATCGCTATAGTTAGAGCTCAGAGACAGGCCAATCAAACCCGTTTGATTTATTCTGAAATGAGACAATTCACAGATTATCTAAATGCGGAGATGCGCGAAGGTGGTATTGATTATTTTTGTTATCATCCGCCAATTAGTGAATCACTAGATTTTTATAATCTGGAGTTAACCCGCTGTAGAGATCAGGCGACGCTCACTGATATCAGTAATGACAACCTCCGAACTATTTCCCGTGATTCATTGCAATCCAGTGTGGTCAAATTTGTTCCACCAACCGCTACTGAGGCTGGTCGGGTTTGTTTATTGCGTTACAAAAATGTTGATGGCTCATGGCAGAAAGAAGATGGATATCTGGATGGAGGAGATCCAGTTTGTGGATCAGATTACAAAGCGTTTAGTTTTAATAATTTGGATGTGAAAGAATTGAAAATGGAAATTTTCCCGAAGCAGGATCCAAAAACTGCTGGCGCCGACTTGGCTAATAATCAGCAGCCAATGGTTAGATTGAATATGAAAGTCGCATCCAAGGATGAAAACTCAACTGAGATTGATTATCAAACCATTATTGTAGCTAGAAACTAATGAAAAACACTTTCTCCAAAACTCCGAGAATGAAAAATGGATCAGCTCTGCTGATTACTTTGTTGTTGATGGGCGCGCTGATGACAATCACTTTGGGTATTAGTACTTTGGTACTTCGAGAAATTCGTGTGACTCAATCAGTGGTGGACGCCAATAAAGCTTATTATGCGGCTGAAGCTGGCGTGGAACAGGCTTTACTTGGACTGGCCAGAAATGGCGCTGGGTATGAACCGAAAGGGGATTTTGCTTCTGATGAAACTGCTGTTGATCCAACTTTTAAATATAGTTATTCAACCAGTAATACTACTGACTCTGTTCCTGGTTTCAGCTCAGATACGCCAACTTATGTAGAAACAGGATTGGTTGATGGTCCAAATCCGGGATGTGTTTTGTCCAGTGCTAAAAATCCTTTTGCATTGGCCATCCCTAGAGATCAACTTTATAAAGATTGCCCTCGTGCTACTTTTAGAAAATTGGCTTTAAATCAAACCCAGATTATTCCGCTTTTCAGTATTGACGGCAGCGGTACACCAGTAAAAGTTGAGGACTTTATTGTTCAGTATTATCTGAATGTTCATGACGGTTCTGGTTTATGGGGCCAATTCAAAAATCTTGATTTGCAAAAATTTGATGTGCTGAGATGGAAGCTTTATGGCAAGCCCGATGGTTATGTCGGTGCGCAGAGAACTGAGTCAATTGCTGATTTTTATCCTGGTGTGAATGGCAATGATGCCAATAATCCTGTTTGTATCGGGACGGATTCTGGTTTGACGGCGCTGGATAGTAATTCACCAGAAAAATGTATTATTCCAGTTCTTTCAGTGGATTCTCCAGAAAGTGGGGCAGCGGACGCGCCTCTCTGGTCTGCGGCTCGTGAGTGTTATATGACTGATGCTGGTAGCCTGGTCACTGGTGGGGCGCAAATCAAAAAAACTTCTGCTAATTCTGGCGCAGGTTGTGAAATGAGAGACTTTATTTTGTCTCATCAGGAAAATTATCTGGTGCTAACTAACATGGTAAACCCTGATATCGTAGGTATTTCCAATATTAAAGATCCAAGTCAATTGGCCCGTGCTGATATTTATTACAGAGTTTTAGCGAAACGAGGGGCGGATCAACCAAAATTAGTTAAGGACTATGCGGAAATCAGCAGTACGGGTTATGCCGAAGGAGATAATATCAGTAAAACTTTGAATGTAAATTATAAAGCCCCAGGATTCTTGCCGGTGTTCAATTTCTCTCTATATAAAACTGCTGGTGGCGACGGGGATAGTGTTAAATTTGTTCAACCATCTGAAGAATAAATATGGCCAATGAAAAATCTAACAATCAGGTTGAAGCCCCAAAAGCGCCTTTAAGTGAGCGCTTGAACAAGTATTATCAGGAAAAGAATGAATTCCGTAAGATGAATGGTGGTTGTGCGATCAAAGCAGATATAGATGCGACTTTAGCTGATCTTAGCCTGGTCACAAAACCAACTCAGGAAAATTTGCCTGGTCTCGTTCGTGCTGCTGTGGAATCAAAAGATGCCAAGGCTAGAAAACTTGAAGAAATCTGGGCAGAAAAAATTTCCATGGGTGCAACTCATATTGGTATTATCGATGGAGTTGTGGGCTTCTATAAAGGTGAGGAGAAATTACCTGAAAATAATGTCGCTCTGAAAATTTCGGCTTTACCTTTGGATTTGGAACTTCGTGATCAGGAAAAAACTCAGGTCAGAGACCGCTTTAAAGAATTGCGTGAACAGTTTAAGAAAGAATTTTTTGGTGGAGCACCTGCAGCAGTCACTAAAGTTGAAGAGCCATCTCAGGATGATGCGGAAGCTAAGGGCGGGACTCTTGATTAAGTAAAAAAAATAAAGCTATCGTTATGAAAACAAAATTAAAACAAATCGAAAAACTATTCCGGCCAGCCCGTCTGGTTTGGGATGCAGCTGGTCCAGAAAGTCCTAAGTCAGGTGAAAATCCAAAGGATAATTTGGAATTCAAGGAAAAAGAAACATGGGATCAGGAAAAAATGAATAAAGTTGGTGATCGCATCAAGTCTTTGAATCTTTCTACTAAACCACTTGAATTTAACTTAAATAAGGGTGAGAAATCTCCTAATGCAGTTAACTTTAAACAAACTCTGGATGGGGCTTTGAAGACTATGGAAGAAACTTTGAAAGTTAAAAACCTTAGTACATATCTACTGGATGGTTTGATGAAGAGATTGGGGATTTCTGGTGATGATAAAGTTGGTGAAAGTATTGCTGAAAAACGTGCTTTAACCAAGTGGTTGAAAGATAAAAAAATTCAGTCCTTCAATATCGTTGATGGGCAATGGGTTTTCTTTGAAGATAAAGAAGGTAAGACGGCGGTAAAGGCTGATTGTGTTGGTAATCAGCCACCAGCTTTAGACCAACAGTTTGTGCCAAAAGCGCCAAAACCACCAGATAAAAAAGAATCTAAAGAAAAATTTGATGTTACTAAGGAAGTAACAACGGCCAAGGAAAAAGATAAAGCTCAGAAAGAAAAAGATGCCCAGGAAGCCAAGGCAGAGGCAGATCGTTTAAAACCGGAAAATTTGGAGAAGGTGAATAGTGATGTGCCGGTGGATTTGAAAACGGATTTAACTTTGGATGAATTCTGTTTAAACATGCAAATGTTTTCTACTCCAACAGGTAAGCCTGCTCCAATTAAATCTACTGAAATTGAGTCACAGATTTTGAAATATATTGCCGTTGATCCTTCTCTCAAAGGGGATAGCAAAGAAAAAACTTTTGCCAACTTTATGGCACGCCTGGATAAAGATGGTTTCAAGCAGGCCAAGATTGTGAATGGTAAAATCTATTTCAGTAAAGATAGAAAGACTTTTGATAATAGTAATCCTCTGGATGCGTCCACAACATTCAATGGAGCTCAGGAAAAAGCTGTGATTTACGCCCATGAAAAATTGGAAAGTAGGGCAGCAGAAAAAGCCAAAGAAGATAAGGCCAAGGCAGACAGGGCAACTGAATTGAAGCCAACAAAATATGATAAAGTTGAACATGAAACCGCTAAATTAATCACTGGTAAGGTGAAATTGGAAAAAGGTGATTTGGATAAAGTTGATGCGCGTTACCTCGATGCGATGAAGGCGATTTTGGAATACAAGGATGGTGGGCCGGCGACAGAATTCAATTTGATGATTAATGATGCTCCGCTCAAATGTAAATTCCAAAAAGTAGATGGTAAGTATGAAATTAGATGGGGTGAAGGAAATCGCTACTACATTTATAATCCAAAATTGAATGCGGATTCACCTTTGAAAGATGCTCAAAAGTTTTATGCTGAAGCTTTGAATGTAGGGAGAATTACTCGTGAATTACAGCTGATTAATGTTAAAAATAAAGCTAATTTTGAGGCAAGAGACTTGGTTGTAGATAGTGGTCCAAAAGTTGGTAAAGATGGAGTGATTAAATATGAATTTGATTGGGCGACTGGTATTGGCAAGGATCCAGATGTTGAAATTAAAGTTGGTTTGCATGGAGAACTTAGCGTACATGTGGATGTTGGTGGAATTGGTTTAAATGGTGAAGATACATATGACTTTAAAGCAAGTTCGTTCCAGGATATGGTAAGAACTCTGAAAACTTTGCAGAAATTTGTTGAAGCTCCACAAGAAGAAAAGGATAAGATGAAACAGGGGGAAACTTTACGCCGTTTCTTTGATGAGGGCCGGGAAGACTTGCAGTTTGATGCGGGTGGAATTGATTGCGGTAAAATTTTGCGCGTGATGTCAGTTGCTTCAACAGTGGAATCAAAAATGTCTCAAGGTTATTATCTGGATATGGATTGGATGCAAAAATTGGAGCCAGCGCAAAAAGTGCAAATAGTCAGTGATGGAGATTTTAATCTGGTTACTGTAGAGCCGCGTGGACTGATTTTGGGCAGAGTTAATAAGACTATGCCGGGCGGTTTCCGTGAGGCGATGAAGTTGGTAGCTGAATCGAAAGGTCACATGACTCTCAAAGGAGGTCCCAGGTTGATGCGGGATAAAACAGAGGTTTTGGTTAAACTTTATAATGAAAGAGATAAAGGATATAAACCTGATCCTTATCAAGACAAACCAAAGCCAGTAGAGTTCGGCAAATATGCTTTCGGTGCTGGGGTGGAAGTGATTTCTTACACAGACGGAAATGTTATGATTTCCCGTGATGGTATGGCTTCCAGGTTATTCCGGCTCGGACAGAGAAATGAGAAAGGGGAAATGACTTTCAATGCAGTCGAATTTAAACGAGCTTTTGATCAAGGATATTTTGTTGTGGATAATCCTGCTTTTGCTGCTGATAAGGCTCCGAAGAAGCCGAATGACCTAAAATTGGATAGTTTAGAAGTGAATGTATCCCCTCCAGAAAAGATAGTAGATAGCATACTCAAATCTCAAACCATTGAGGAAATATTGAGGAAAGAGGTTGGTTCAGGTGCTAATTTTGATAAATTGCGCACTTACTTAAAGACTAGAATGGTCAAACTTAATCACTATAATCCGGATATAGATGATTATGCCAAAAAGCCTTTTTACCAGGATTTGACTTGGAAGATTATGGCTGAGTTGGTGGTGAAAGAGGGGTTAGTTGAAAACTTCAAATTGAGTGCTGTAATTCCTGATGCTAAAGAAAAGAAAACTATTTCTAATGCACTCAAAGCTCCTAAATTTAAAGAAGAGTTTGATAAGCAAACTTTAGAATTGCTTGGGGGTAAATTTAAAGATATGCCTAAACTGAGGACATATTTAAAAGCTATATTGGATAGAGTGGAGTATAAGCCAGGTGGACTTGAAGATCAAGACAAAGCGATGAATTTATATAAAACAAAGATTATTGCGTTGGCTGACAGCTTGATATCAAGCAATATTATTGATAAGAAAAAGCAGACTGCTCAAGCATATGATGATACAATAGTTAATTTGTTTAAGGGGAAATATAAAGAGCCTGAAGTTTTCGTCAAAGAGTATAAGGATAATGCTGAGCAAACTCGTGCTTATGAAAAAGCCAAAGCGGATTTTGATAAAGGCAAGGCTGCCAATGATGCAATTAAAACATCTCCACATGCCAAGACTTTCGATGAATGGGATAAGGCAGGCAGAGTTGGCGTTGGTACAAAGGCTTGGGAGATTCTGAACAAGACTACCGTTGTAGATAAGAAAAAAATCTGGCTTTCTAGAATTGATTATGGCGCACAATCGAATGACAACATTTCTTTCAATGTTCGTTATGGACAGGCTCCAAATGAGCGTCCAATGACTTTGCATTTCCGCATCGATTCAAAAGGTGTATTGATGGTGAGCGCGTCTGAGGGGTGGAATAATAAACTTGCTTCGATTAAAGCAGTTGAGATGAAAAAGGATAAAGATACTGTGAAAGAAATTCTCGATTACTTGGCTGGGATTACCAAACTTTCTCACGCCAAGTCCGGTGATGAAAAACCAGTTGTTTCTCAGGTGGAACCGAGAACAACTTCAGGAAGTACAGATAAGCCGGTGGCATCGCCTTTGGTGCCAGTGACTGGATCTGATGCACCTGCACAGCCAGCGCCTGTGCCTAAACCGGCTGCGCCAGCTCCAGCAGCTCCAACACCCGCTCCCGCTCCTACGCCTGCTCCTGCCACTGCTCCTTCAACACCTGCACCTGCGCAGCCAGCGCAACCAGCAGCACCTAAGACAGCTGCAGCTGCGCCCGCTCCTACGCCTGCTCCTGCCACTGCTCCTTCAACACCTGCACCTGCGCCTAAACCGGCTGCGCCAGCGGCTCCTAATGGCCAAATTGGTACTGGTACAAAGAGTACGGACAAAAAGTAAAACAGAATTATATTTCTTGAGTGCTAACTTTGTGCTAAGATTGGACACAAGTTAGTTTTTTAAATTCGCAATGTCCAAGAATAAATTTTATATTTCTACATCAATAGCGTATGTAAATGCAGGTCCGCATGTAGGTTATGCCATGGAAATTTTACAGGCAGATGCTCTGGCCCGTTATAATCGTTTAGAGGGGAAAGATGTTTTCTACATGACTGGAACTGATGAACATGGTTTGAAAATCGCTCAAGTGGCTGAAGAAAGAGGTGTTTGGCCGCAAGAATTGGCCAATGAAAATTCAGCTTTGTTTAGGGATTTGGCTGAAAAAATGGGCGCTAGTAATGATTACTTTGTGCGCACTACTGAAGATAAACATGTGGAGTTTGCCAAACAGATGTGGCAGAAATTGGTTGATGCTGGTGATATTTATAAATCTCATTATGAAGGGCTCTACTGTATTGGTTGTGAGCGATATTATTTGGAAAAAGAATTGGTCGATGGGAATTGTCCGATTCATAAAAAACCGGTGGTGAAAGTTAAGGAAGAAAATTATTTTTTCCGTCTTTCTAAATACGCTGAGGAAATTAAAGCTAAAATTAAATCTGGTGAACTCCGAGTTATTCCGGAATCCCGTAAAAATGAAATTTTGAATTTAATTGAAGAAGGTGTGAATGATGTAAGCTTTTCCCGCCCACGTGAATCAGTAAAATGGGGTATTGAAGTTCCTGGTGATGATAGTCAACTGATGTATGTTTGGTGCGATGCGCTGACCAATTATATTTCCGTAATTGATCGCGAGAAATTCTGGCCTGCTGATATTCATTTGATTGGTAAAGATATTGTGCGCTTCCACGCTGTGTACTGGATTGGTATGCTGATGTCTGCTGGATTTGAATTGCCAAAGACTATTATGGTACATGGCTTCATTACTTCTGAAGGCGAAAAGATGAGTAAATCTCTCGGTAATGTCAAAGATCCATTTGAATATCTTGGTAAATATGGACGTGATGCGCTTAGATATTTCTTATTACGTGAAATTCCGACACTTGGTGATGGTGATTTTAGCGCTGAGAGATTTGATATTATTTATAATGAAGAATTGGCCAATACATTTGGGAATTTAGTTTCCAGAGTGGTGGCTATGAATAAAAAATACTTTGGTGGGGCTGTACCTGCTCGTGGAGCTGATGATGGTTTTGAAATCAAAGTTGCTGAAACCTGGGTGGCTGTCGAAAAACACTTTGCTGATTTGGATTTAAAGAAAGCAGCTGAAGAAGTTTTGGCTTTGGGCTACGCAGCCAATAAATATGTAGAAGATTCCAAGCCTTGGGCTTTGGCCAAAGAAAATCCTGAACGCCTGGCTGAAGTGATTTACAATTTACTAGAAATGATTCGCCAACTTGGTTTGATGCTTTTACCAATCATTCCAGACACTGCTGAAAAAGTGTTGAAGATTTATCAACCGGACTTCTCTGTGAATGGTTTTGAATGGAAAGGTCAGAGAGATTTTGGTTTGCTCAAAGAGGGGACTCTGCTCGGTGAATCTGGGATTTTGTTCCCGAAATTGGAACAACCTAAATAAAACTATCCTGCAGGTGGTGGTGGTAAAGGCCCTCCACCTCCGGCACCGCCTTGTCCATTAGCTGGTGCTGCAGGCGCGCCTGCGCCTGAATTTGTGGTTGGTTGATTGCTGTTGGTTTGTTGTATGACTGAAATAGTTGCTCTGACAATTGCCCAAGAGAAGATAATAATTACCAGACCAATAACTGCCCATTTGAGTGTATCTTTGGCTCTTTTGATGAGACCATCGTCGCCATGTGAAAGTGTGGCGATTAAACCGGCTATTGCGATGACCAAAATTGCTACTGGTGCAGCAACTGAAATCAAAGCACCAGCCATCATTTGTAGTAGATAATTGGCGAAAACGGCACTGCCATTGGCGCCTTGCAGGTCTTTGTTGGCGATGATTACACCTGGGGAATTGTCTGGTTTGAAAGAATTATCCAGTGTTACTCTGGCCATCAAATCTTGTGGAGCAACAGTAGTGCTGGCAGAACAAATTCCTACACTGGTCAGTGTAATTGTGTAGAGAAGCAATAAAGTTGTGAGGAATTTTTTAAGCATATTTTATTTGGTTGGAGCAGGTGGTAAAGGCCCTCCACCTCCGGCACCGCCTTGTCCAGGAGCAGGAGCTGGTGCTGCTGGTGCGCCACTACCAGACGTACTGCCAGTGCCGCCGGCTGTGCCAGGTGTGAAGAATTGTAATTCTGAAACGCCTACTACAACGGCATAAGAAACAGCAATAACAACTAGGCCAGATATGGCGTAAGTGACGATTTTTTTGCCTTTGTCCAAAGTTCCAGTGTCGCCACGGGCGGTAATCATGTAAGTTCCCCCAAGGGTCAGAGCAAGCAGAGCCAGGCCACCACTGATATTGAGTAACATTTTAACCACGCTGGCCAAGACAACTTGCCAGGGTTGATCGGGTAATGCGTTCACGGCACTGATTTTAGTTTTGTCTGTTGAGGCATTGCTGTAAGTAAAACGTCTGAATAGCTGATCTGTTGTAGCGCCACTGCTTTGGGAATTGCCGGTAGCTGGTTTGTCACTGGCAGGTTTATCTTTAGCAAAAGCTATTCCACTAAAGGTAGTGGAAATGATAGCGAGCAAACCTAAGCTGATGATGATTTTTTTCATTTTATTTAGGAGGTGCTGCTACATTGATGGAAGCAATGATGGCAACTATGCCATAAGACAAGACAGCAATAACAATACCAGCAAGGGCGAAAGTAATAGTTTTTTTGGCCTTTCCAGCAACTGCTGGATCGCCACCAGAAGTGAGTAATTGAATGCCAGCAACAATCATCATAATCAGAGCTATGCCACCAGTCAGAGAGATGATTACACTGGTAATACCAGGCAATAATCTGTTTTGAACATAATTTTGATTGCTATCATTGGTAGCATCATGTGGTAGTAAGAGGTTTTGATTTGCGCCAGCAGGAATAATTGGTGGAATAGTAACTACGCCGCTGTCTTTGCCTGAGTTTTGAGCGATAGCCAAATTCGAACTACAGATAGTGATTGAAAGTAGAGTGCAAACCAGAATTTTTTTGATGAATTCTTTCATTAGATAATGAAGAAGTTAGGATTGATGATATAGAGAATCGCGGCTGATAAGAATAAAACTACTAAACCGGTGATACAGCGATTGATCAGGCTCTTGGCTTTATTGACCTGTTCTGTGTTGTCTCCGGCTGTGGTCATCATAAAGCCTGCTACTATCAGAATGAAAACTGCCAGAATCCCGCCAAACCAGGCCATGTAGCGATAGATTTGGCCGATGTAGAGATAGAGTAGATTGGTCCCAACGTCAGCAACATAAACCTGGACCATTTCACAGATAGTGTAAGCACCGTCGGTCGCTTTCATGGCGTCAGTCAGTTTCTGACCAGTGGTTGGAGTACAACCATCTGGTTGATCATAGGTAGGACTACAAACACGTTTTTGTTTGGCTGCATTTCCTGCGCCGGCTGTAGCATCAGCTGCTGGTGGGAGACTACATACAGTTTTTCTAGCACAACGGAAAGTAGAATTATTACCATCATCGTTGCTTCCTCCAGCTCCTGAAGCACTACCAAATGGTTCTTCGGTAATGACTAAAATTTTGCCTTTCAAGGATGGATCTTTTTGCTCGTTGAGATCTTCACATTTTACTGCGGCAAAAGCCAGGGGAGCCTGACTAATAAAGATTAATACTGTGATTAACAGTCCGAGGAATTTTTTACTAAATTGTGAATTGTTTTTATTCATTATTTTGCAGCTGTTTCAAAGAGTAAACTTTGGACGAAAGCTATGATGAAGTAAGCAGAAAGAGTAATGATAAGTCCAGTAATCGCCAGTCTCATAATGTCTTTACCGCGATTGAGACGATTCTGATCTCCAGCTGAAGTAATCATAAAAATACCAGCGACCACAATGGCAAAGAAGCTGAGTGAAGCCACTACCAGGGTGATGGTATTGATGATGAATAGGATGAAGTTGAGCAGAGGATTACAACTTTTAGTATCACCACCTTTACAGAGATAAGCTTGGCCTTGAGTACCGATACCTTGGACTGTATTGCTACTGTCGGTAAAGTTTGTCACGGTCAGGTATTTGCCTACATGAAAGGTTCTGTAGGTTGCCACGCCGGGAGCTGCTTGCGCAGCTGCTGTGGTAGGTGTTGTGGAGGGATCAACGGCTAAACTAGTCGAAAAATTGGTGACAATTAGTATGGTGAGCAGAACTAGTTTTAGGAGATTTTGACGCAGCATGTTTAGCTGGTGATAGTATTTGTATCAATTTCTGCTGGGATATTTGCGAGGGCAGTTTCTTCATCAATAATGCCTGCTTCAAGCAATTCAGTTACAGACTTCTTCATCGTTTGCATGCCTTCTTTGAAGCCTGTTTCGATGGCTGAATTGAGCTGATGAGTTTTATTTTTACGAATCATATTGGCAACAGCATTGTTGTTGATCATGATTTCGATTCCTGCTACACGGCCATTGCCGTCTTTGGTCTTCATCAAATTTTGCCAAATTACAGCCTGCAGAGAAGATGCTAATTGCATACGAATCTGATTTTGTTGATTGGTTGGGAAAGCGTCAATGATACGATCGATAGACGCGGCCGCACCATTGGTATGTAAAGTAGCAAATACTAAGTGACCTGTTTCAGCAGCAGTGAGCGCTAAAGCGATTGTTTCAAGATCGCGCATTTCACCTACCAAAATTACATCTGGATCTTCACGAAGAGCGGAACGAAGTGCATTTTGGAAACTTAAAGTGTGACTACCAACTTCACGCTGGTCGATAATACATTTATTATTTTCATGAATAAATTCAATGGGGTCTTCAACCGTGATGATATGACGAGCGTCAGTTTTATTTACTTCATTTATCATAGCCGCCATGGTGGTAGATTTACCTGAACCAGTAGCACCAGTTACTAAAACGAGACCTTGGTCAGCGATGGCGATATCACGTAATTTGTCTGGCAAGCCAAGTTCGTCCAAACTTTGAATTACTTCTGGAATTACACGGAAACATGCGCCAATACCTTTTCTTTGTACGAATAAATTTACTCTGAAACGAGCGACACCTGCTACTTCTAAAGAAAAGTCCAAATCCAGGTTTTTTTGGAATTCCTGTCTTTGTGATTCAGTTAAAATTTCCTGCAAATAATCTTCGGCCATCTTTTTAGAAAGAACAGGATGTTCTTCGATTGCTACCAGATCACCATTGATACGCAGAATTGGTTTTGTACCTGTTGTAATGTAAACGTCAGAGGCTTTGTATTGAACGGCCGTTCTGAAGATTTTATCCAGCTGAGCCATATTTTTTTGATTTTATTTTTAGTTTTTTTGTTTTTGAGAGTGACCTAAATTTTGAAGTCGTCTGGCATCGCGCCTTCTTCAAATCTTGGCAAAACATTTTCAATAGCTGCCCATTCACTGTCTTCAGCTTCTGGAACAATGACAGTTACTTTGTCGCCGATTTCAGCCTTAAAATAAGTCACAGAGGCCAAAAGAACTTTATAAGATTTAGCATTGCCGATGACACGATATTGACCGTCATCAAAAGTTAAAGTGCCAACAATTTTTTTTCTTTCGACAGGGCCGATTTGTTTATAAAGGAAAGTACCATCATCAGTAATAGTAAGTTTCAAAATGTCGCCCTGAATCAGTTTTGATTTTGATGCATAGTTGGCTGGGACAGAATAAACGCGTCCATCTGGACCGATCATGTTTTGGCCATCGAAGGCACCTTCGATGATATGACCACCAGCATCAGATTTGATACTACCCATTTTTTCGGCAACTTTGCCGATTTGAGCTGTACCACTTTGCCCAGCGATTTCATTGAGCATCTGTTTGGCTGAACGAAGTGATGCTTCGGCGCTTTCAAGGATTTCCTTGATCAAAGCGATTTTGGAAGATTGAGACATAGTTAATTTTTATTTTTTTAGTTTTTCACTTAATTATAGCAAAAAATCGGCTTTTTTACAATGCTTATACCCCCTGAATCTACTTTTGACAGAGACCTGAAAACTGGCCTAATTCGGACGGTTTGTCTGCTACGCGAATTCAGAATGGCTTTTGATTGCCAAGTTCGCCACTTTGTTGCAAATTGACGTTCACGGGCATGGTGAATCCACCATGCTTTTGTCATAGCTACAAAATCGTGGTGAAGCTAATTGCACGTGCAAAGGTATCGACAATCTTATTGATCTGGAAGCAAGATTGTAGTGGAATCGCCGTTTATATTAGGACTTTAACTCTTTTTGGTTTTGGCTATGTAACGATCCAAAATGAATCTGCGAGTAGCACCAACATTGGTGAAAATACGGAAAGTGAACACAAAAGCAGCTGCCAAATAGAGGTCTAAGCCCAGTTTGTCCCCCAAAATGGTGATTAAAACTGATAAAATGATATTAAAAAGTAGTCCAGTAATAAAGATAATACCGTCAAATTGATCATTAGTGGCTTCAGCTCGGATAGCCCCAAATAAGGCATCTAAAATACCCATAATCACAACTGCGGTGTACTTGGTTAATTCAATGGGAATAGAAAAGTTTAGGCTTAAGCCAATGATAGTGCCAATCAATATACCGATAAATGCCCAAGTCATGCCAGATTTCTTTAAATTTGTTTTTACAGTGTCAGTTGCAACAAAATTTCGTTGCCGTGTTGCTCACACTGTCTCCTCAATTTTGTCTGACTTCCTCGTAAAAAGCAAATTTAAAGAAATCTGCTGAGTATATTATTGAAATTTTATTTTTACTGCGTCAACTACGAAACAATTTTCTCGCCGTACATTCTCGTACTGTCTGAAAAATTGTCTTTACAGTGTCAGTTGCGACAATGTCTATTTCGTCTTGTAGATAACTTTTTCTGCATTAGTGCCTGACACCCTTAAGTCTATATACTGCAGCGGGGTTTTGTAAATATCTAGTTTAGGGAGGGATTTTTTTAGCTTGTCAATTTGGGGAAGTATGTTCTTGGTTTGGTCGAACCAGACAGAGAAGTCTTTTTCAGTTTCCAGGTGCACTTCGCGGGCTTTCTTTAGATAATCTGCTTCGACTACTTTGATACCGAATTTTTCTTCAAATAGATTGATCAGTTTGATGATGTAATCGAGTTTTTCCTTGTCTAATGGGGAAGAGTTCAGTTCGAGCGCTTTATCTGATTCGATCTTAATGTAAGGTAAATCGGGATTTTCTTCATTTTCCATAATGATCATTCCTTTGCTGTTTACCAAGTATTTCTTTTGTACGCGCAGGCCGTCAGAACCGGCGATTACTGCTATGATATTCGCTGCAACTGGATATTTTTCGAGATTGATTTGAATGGTGTGGGGAAGTTTTTTACTTACTTCGGCGTTTTGATATTCTGGATAAGTGGTTAAGATATTTTCTATAAGCTGAGAAGGATTGAAGACTAAAATGTTCTGATGTTGAAGGTTTTCAGTGACTAATTTGTTGAGATTTAAATTACTGGTGATTTCAGTGTCTTCTTCGAATACCTGGAAATCATTGATCTGGAAATAATCTGTAAAGAAAGTGAAATAAAAGATTCCGCCAACTGAAAGTATGATTAAAATAGCACTGAGGATTTTTTTGATTTTTGAAGGCTTGTTGGCCGTGAGTCTGGTTGGAGGAGCGGCTAGAATGCTTTGGGAAGGGGCTTTGAACTTTTTGCGATTGCGCAGCTTTAATTTGCTGACAAAACTTGGTTTGGAACTATATGGATTACTGGTTTGAGAAATGGAAGTACGGCCAAAAACACGGCGCTTTTTCTTGATATCTTGCGGGCGACTCGGGCTTTGAATAGGGCTGCGCTTTTTTTTGCGGCCGAAGAAAAAGGCCATTACAGAAGGTTAAAAATTACCTTCCTAAAGATAAAGGAAAGCCAAAACAGTGACAAGCGCAAGTCCAGTAAATCCTAATGCCAAAGGTTTAAGGAGTTTTCTATTTCCAAACACATAAACTGTAGCCAATTTCTGGATCATATTTAGAAAAATAACTCCTAAAATGATGTTTTTGGCTAAATCCAGACTGATGGCGGTTCCAGCGATGCTGGCAGTAGAAATGACAATCGGATCATCAACTGCAAAAAATGCCATTAAGGCAGCCAAACCATAATACCAATTGATGTCAGCGTATTCCAAGATCAGGTTGGCGACCAACATGGTTACGATGACGATAAATGCTAAACGAACGGCGCTTTTTAAATTTAATGGTGATTTGACAGTTAATTTTTCAGGTTGTTTTTTTTCTGATTTTAAATTTGCTTCTTTGTTTTTGCGTTGCGCCAGTAAATGAAATATCCAACCTGAAAACAGTAAATAACCTGACATTAAAAGGACACTCGGAAGAACATGATTAAATAAATTGTTGTTGAGTGTTTTTAATAACACGATTGTTTTGAGGAAACTGCTTCCACAGGACATCAATATGCCGGCAACAAATGGATAACGAATGTCTGGATAATTTTTACTGGTATTGGCGAGATTGAGAGAAGTTACCGTACTGGAATAGAAACCGCCAATTAAACCGGTGAAGCCATAAGCTTTATTCTGTCCAAATAATCTGACTAAAATATATCCCAAAAAGTTAATGCCGCTGATGATCACAATCAACAGCCAAATGCGATATGGATTGATGATATCGGTATCAATGTTATGGAAACTTTGGACAAAATTGGCAGGTTCGATGAAATTGATTAATTGTTGATCAAAAGCCTGATTTGGTAGAAAAGGTAAAATGATGAAGGAGATAATGACAAATTTCACTGCATCGATGATTTCGTCATATTCCAAACCGTAAATGAATTTATGCAAAGTGTGTTTGAGCGAGAGTACAAATGTAGTCAAAACAGCTACAGCTAGGGCTACCTGGATTTGCCCAGTAAAGGCTAACGCACCCATCAAAAAAACAATAATAGTACTGATGGAGGTTTTATAGCTGACTGAGCCATCACGATGGTCTTTTTCACCAGTGCGTATAAATGGCAATATACTGTAAACAACTGTCGAGATTAAACAGATCAAAAATACCCAATTGCCAAAAAATTCACTCAAGTAAACTGAAGCTGCACCGAGAATGCCAAATAAAATGTCGGTTCTGATACCGATAGGGCCGATTTCGTTGCTGTGTTCGCTGGCTTTTTCTCTTTCCAAACCAACTACGGCGCCGATCACACCGGCTATAATAAAACGAAAAATTGCTTGATTTATATCCATGTTTTTTGCTTAAACATCTAGTTATTATAACATGGAACGGGTTGTTTTGCGAGGTGATCATAATCACTAAAAAACCACCCAAGATTGGGTGGTTGTGCTAGAGTTATAAGCTAATTAAGCCTTTTTAGCTTTAGTGGTTTTCTTGGCGGCAGTCGCGCTTCTCTTTGGCTTTGGAGCTGCTTTTACTTTGTCAGCTTTCTTCCCGTAGCGAGCTTCGTGAAGAGCAGCGAGTAATGGAGCTTTGCGAGCAGCGGCCTTGGCTTTGTTAGCTCTTTTGCGGAGTTTTGACTTTGGACGGCTAGCATTCATAGTAGTCAAGCCGTGCTGATGATTGATGTGCTTATTAGACATAAAATTAAATTAGCGAATTCTTGAAAAGCGGAAGCATTAAAGCAGATTGGCGTTTGCATGTCAATTGGATGTAAGCTTTATTCTACCTCATCAAAATCGATCATTTCGCCGGGAGCGGAAGGATTGGCAGCTGGTAAGTTAGGGTCAGTTGGGGCGGCGGTATTAGTTGGGGCTGCCTCATCGACACCAAAATTAGTCATTCTGGCTTTACGCTTGTCAGTCATTGTATAATCAGATCCTTCTTGAATGGATTTTTCGTATGGGATAAAGATATTGGCTTCGTCGAAAGCCTGGCTGATTTGCATGGCCAAATCAGATTTTATGGCCATGACATTGCTGGGAAAACGGACCCAGGCGCGTAGTGAAAACGTAATGCCATTGTCATTAAATTTCTTGAAAACCACTTTGTGTGAAGGTTTTTGTAGAATCTTTGTATTGGTGGTAAGAATGTTCTGAAAAATCTCGAAAGCACGGCTGTGGTCTGAACCATAACCAAGAGTAACGTCAATATCGATACGACGAAGGTTACTGCGTGAAAAATTGATAATTGACTGCGTCATTACATCACTATTGTAAATAGTAACGTCACGCTGATCGAAAGTGCGAAGTGTTGTGGATTGAAAGTCGATTTTGTCTACTTTACCGGTATGACCTTTAATATTGATTATATCACCGATTTTTAAAGGAGATTTAAACATGATCAGAATGCCTGCCACATAATTTTTGATTATGTCCTGTAAGCCATAGCTAAGACCCAAAATAGTTACTGATACAAGTAAAGTCATATCGATACCAACTGTACGCAAAGCTAATGTAATGCTTATAACAATCAAAAAACCTGTTACTAATTTTTCGAAGAGATTGAGGGCTGTGCGTTGCTGTTCATGTTCTACAGAAAGTTTGCGCAAATAACGTTTGGCAAATCGAATCAAAAATAAACCAACGATAACAATCAAAGCTGCCTCCA
>CAUJDC010000003.1 GCA_963169815.1 Patescibacteria group bacterium
TTTGGAGAGAGACGAGCGTAGGATTAATGGCAAAGATGTATATGATGTCGATAAGACTTTTATTGAAGCGCTGAAGTTTGGTATGCCGCCGGCTGGGGGGAATGCTCTGGGTGTGGACAGATTGATTATGCTGATTTTGGGACAATCGGATATTAGAAATGTGCTATTATTCCCACACAGGGATTTGTAAATTGGCTTGCCTAAGACTTAGAGGACGGCTAGACTGTGGCCGCATTACGTAATCTTTATTTATGAATACATCTGATTTTACCAAAGGGGCGGCTATTAAATATAATGGCGAAACCTGTCTGATTCTGAGTTATGAGTTTGTTAACCCAGGTAAGGGCTCAGCTTTTACGAGAACAAAATTAAAAAATGCCAAGAGCGGCAAAATGTTTGAAGTGAGCTTTAGAAGCGGTGAAACTGTGGAAGAGGCCAATGTTGAATATCGTCCATGCCAATACCTTTTCAATGACGGTACAGACATGTCTTTTATGGATAATAGCACTTACGAACAGTTCACTTTACCAATTGAAAATATTGGTGAGATGAAGGACTACATTATTGATGGCAGCGAGGTAAAAGTGGTGTTTATCGATGGGGCTCCATTCACGATTCAACTTCCGCCAAAACTCAATTTCAAGGTAGTTGAAGCTCCGCCAGGGGATAAGGGTGATACCGCGACTGGCGGGTCAAAGCAGGTTATTGTTGAAACTGGAGCCAAAGTTAACGTTCCTCTTTTCATCAAAGAAGGTGATATTATTCGTGTGAATACTGATACTGGAGAATATGTGGAAAGAGTGGCTCAATAAGCCGTTCCATGCTATAATGTAGGGATTTCCAAAGAATCACTATATATGGCTAAAAGTAACAGCTTTGCAGTAAAAAAATTGTCCTTCGGATTCTTGGCTTTAATTAGCCTTTTTTCCGCTGAATTGGTAGTTTTGGAGGGGACGGCCAGACTGCTTAGCGCCGGTCTTTTGGTTTGGATACCAGCAATACTCTTGGCGGTTGGATTGGCGGGAATAGTTAATTTCTTGACTGACCTTGTACTGAGCAGGAAGTTAAATTCAACTCAGAGTTTGATGGTGACCTTATTGATTGTACTTGGCTTGGTGGCTGTTACGTTTAATTTTAAAGAAAATATTGTCGCTTATTTGCTAGTGTCTCTAACTGTGGCGAGATTTAGTTTGGTGGTTTTTGATACTTCAATTAATAATCTCTCTTCAAGTTATGTGAATAACCGTTTGAGTAAAGAGCTCAATCCTTATATTCACACGATGATTGATTTGGCAATCTTACTGGCCAGTGCAGTAGTTTTTGGACTGGCTTTCTTCCGTATTGCTTATGATCCGATGTGGGTGTTGTTTGTGGCAATTATCATCATGGTGGTGCTACTTCTGATTATCGATAGAACTTTGGAACCGATGAACGCTCAGATGGTGGAGAAAAATCCGATTAAAAGACATTTGGGCGAAAGTTTCCAGTATGTCTTTAAAGAGTCCAAGTTGTTTCACCAATTGGCCTGGATATCTGGCCTACTCGGAGCGGTTTCTGTGATTTTTGTGTATGTATATAATGATGTGTTTTCAGAATATTTTATGGGACGGGACTTGGTACAATTTCTGGCTGCCGTAAACATGATTGCTGTAATGGCTAGATTATTATTTGATCTGTTCTTGATAAAAAGTCTGGTCAAACGTTTTGGTGTGGCAAATTTGATTTTAGTTTATCCATGGTTAATGTTTTTGACGGTCTTCGGCTTGCTGGCCTTTACCAATAGTTTGGAGCTGGCAACAGTGATGTTTATTTTCCATATTTTCTCTTATTATTCTTATTTCACTTTTTCTACTAAGGCGATTCTCGAATTGGCGCCAAAACAAATCAGTCAAGAAATTTATTTCATTGTGAAGGGTATTATGCCGGCGCTATTCACGCTTTTGGCCGCAGGCACGATGTGGATACTCAATATGTATTTTGAAAACAATTCTGTGTTTATTGTAGCTCTGATGCTGATCGTACTTGGTCTCAGTTTGATCATTGGAGTGAAAATAAAGAAACAGTTTCAACTACAATTGTTATCATCTTTGGACTCAAAAGATTTGAGTATTAAGGAAGTTGCAGTTGATCTGGCAGGAGAGAAAGTTCAGAAAGATAAAGCGGAACAAGTGCTTCGTTCAATGCTGATTAATGATGATTTGTCTCCAGAATTGCGACGTAGAGTTTTAACTAGTTTAGTGGAAATTGGTAATCCAAATTCGATTAGAGAAATTCTGATTATTATTGAAAAAGAAAATAATATCCGCTTGCGTTTCCATGCTTTGCAGGCGGCTAATTTGCTACTTTCTAGAGTGGATAAAAAGGATTGGGATAATCTGACTGTAACTAAGCTTTTGATGATTGAAACTTTCAATAAAGTTTATGAAGAAGATTTGCCGATTGCCGTGAAAATTGAAATTAATAATGCACTGAAAATTTTTGGATTTGATGTGCTGCTGGATTTTTATAAGAGACATTTTGCCAATAGTAATGATTTGATTAAGGCGAGTATCATTGAGGCGATGGCGGTTGCTGATGATAGAGGACTGATTACTTTACTTGAGCCTTATTTGAATAGTCATGATTTGGGTATTAAAACTGCGGCAATTGGTGGGCTCTGGAGATTTAAAGAAATGCGTGATCGATTGTCTCGAGAAATGGTTGGCGTTTTCTCTGTTAAAGATTCTGCGCATCAAGTGGCTGCGCTCAAAATGATTAGCCAAATGCAAATGAAGAACATGGACAACTATGTACTGGATTTAATTGCAGTGGCTGATGACAAGGTTTCATCGTTGGCTATTATTACTGCTATTAATTTGGGCAGAAAAAGCGCTATTAAAGTACTGACTAGAAAATTGATGAAGTCGATAATGCTGGCTAATAATGATTTGATTGAATATGTTTTTGGTAAATTCTATCTTCTTAATGCGCACAATCAGGAAATCTTTATTCGTGAATTACGTGCTTTGAATAGTCCGAGTTTTGAAATGCTTAGAGACTCTTTTAATAACTCTGAAAAGTACTTCGATTTAGCTTTGACCAATCTCTTTACAATAGACTAGAAACATTGTAAAGTTCTGATATGGGGATGTTACGGCATTCGACATAAATGTTCTTTCACAAATGGCAATCACGGGATGGTGTCGTCTCCCGTCAGATCCGTCGACACAAACCTAACTGCAAGCGAAAGACTTGCTAATGCGATCAGAGCTGAACAAGCTCCTGCTTTGGCTTTTGCCTAAAGCTCGCTAAAATCCTCGGACTTTCAACTCTGAGGTCGTAAACTGAATGACTCCGCTAATTCAGAGCTTATGTCACTTAGCGGGACTGATTAAGCTGGTTTGGCGTTTTGAAGCTTAATCTGTATCACCAAAACCAGGCGAAAGGAGCTTTTGGTCACATTTCTATTCCGTTCGCCTAACTAAACGTGACTATGATTGTAGAAGTTTGTCAGAGATTTTTATGGACCTGGGTTCGACTCCCAGCATCTCCACCAAAGAATTTTTCTCTTTTGGATTTTTTTGCGTCACTGCATAAAACTCATTTCAAGCCGTATCATTTATACTATCTTGAAATAATTTTTATTGGTTCCTTAAAAAATCTCAAAATACAAAATTTCTTATAACAAAAAGATCTTGAAATTTTAATGAGGATTTTTTTAGCGAAAACGAAACGGCCCCTGCCAAGATGGTTGTGGATCGCAGTGAAAAACTGATTTAGAATGACACTTCGCGCATGATGTCGTCAGTATTAGGGTTTCTAAAGGAAGGCGCTCAACTTTTGGCTGAGGAGTTTCTCTGTTGAGTGTCTGCTGATTATTATATATAGTGGCTTTGCTTAAAAATAAATTATAACAAATATGAAAAATTTAGCGCGGATTGTTGCTTTTGGGGTGCTGATGGCTACTTTTGGTATGAATGTCTGGGCTGCTGACTTTACAGATGTTCCAAGTTCGCACGTTAATTACAAAGCTATTATGGACCTCAAAACGAGAGGCATTATTGGAGGTTACCCAGATGGAAGTTTTAAACCCGATCAAGTTGTGAATCGTGTGGAAGCACTGAAAATTATCTTGGGTGCGGCGAAGATTCAAGTAACCACAGATGCGGCTATGGGATTTGCTGGATTCAGTGATGTTGATGGTAGCCAATGGTATGCACCATATCTCAGAAAGGCAATGGCACTTGGAATCGTAGAAGGATATCCAGATGCTACTTTCCGCCCAACTCAAGCGGTTAATTTGGTGGAAAATCTGAAAATTTTGATTAACGCAGAAAAAATTGATGTTTCAAAATTAACAGTTAGCGCTGATCCCTTTGCTGACGCATCAAAAGATCAATGGTATGCCAAATTTGTGAAATATGCTAAAGACAAAATGTTGGTAGAGCCAGATTCAACAAATAAGATTTACCCTGCACAAGGCATGACTAGAGCTAAATTAGCTGAAACAGTTTATAGATTGTTATGGGTTCAAGAAAAGGGATTGGATTTTTATGGGCAAGTTAAAGAGGATGGAACAGGTAGTTCTGTACCAAGTGGCCAAACTCCTGGCAGAGATGAAACTTTGCAGGTTAATATTAATAATATGAAATTCACTTTGGCGGAGATGACTATTCCTCAGGGCGCGACCGTTAGATGGACAAATGCTGATTCGGTACCTCACACTGTTACTTCTACAAGTGGCGCTGAACTTAACAGTGCCAGTTTAGATAATAGTGATACTTACGAACATGTTTTCAGTACGCTTGGAACTTTTGAATATCAATGTTCACTTCATCCTTCAATGAAAGGAAAAATTATTGTTAAGCCAGCAGAACAGGTCCCAACTATTTAAATGATTTTAAAATGCCCGGTGCGTTTTGTGGGTAGCAGCTTATTGTGTTGCAGAATGATTTTTGTTAAAAGTCAAATTAAATGGATTAATTAATATCTGAAGCTACTGTATAGGCTTAAATGCAGAATTTATTTTTCCTATGAAAAAACCAAGAGAATATCGAGTGGATGAGACCGAAGCTAATTATAAAAAATACCTTGCTGAATATAAAGGTGGTTGCCCATTTTGTTTAACTGATGGTCATACTAGAAAAATAGTAAAAGAGTATAAGAATTGGTATATAACGGAAAATGTCTATCCATATGATAGATATTACTCTATTTCACATATGCTCATTCCTAAAAAACACTTAGTGTTTTTATGGGAATTAAATGAAGAAGAGATGAAAGAGTTTTTGGAGATTAAGAAAGAGTTGGCAAGTCTGGGTTACGAAGAAATATTAGAAAATTTACCAAGTATGAAAACTCAACTTCATTTTCATCAACATTTGTTGGCTTATTAAGGACCTTTTAAAGCCGAGTGATCTCAGGTATAATGGTATATATGGATAAAAATCCACAAAATAAGGCACGAGAAATTGATGCTCATGCAGCTAGTCTTGAAGGTACTAATCCTTCTATAGTTATTGGCCAGCAGAAAGAAATTCTTGCAGAAAATGGACGAAAAATGGAAACAGGACCAATCTTCGGGGATTTAAAGCTTGCTCAGAAAATGCAAAGGCTGGAACTACATCTGGTGGATTTTGAGGAACAGTTTGTGCGTGGCGGTGGAAAAGGCGGCCAGAAAATCAATAAGTCCAGTAATGCGGTTTGGCTGAGACACAAGCCGACTGGGTTAGATGTAAAGGTTCAGAAATTCCGCGAGCTTTGGGGGAACAGATTATCTGCTTATCGTTTATTGGTTGATAAGATTGAGGACTTACGCTTGGGAAAAGATTCCAGCAAAAATAAAGAATTGGCTAAAATTCGTAAACAAAAAAATCGTCGTAAGCGAAAAACTAAATCAAAGCTCGAGCTTGAGACGATGACTAAGCAGTTTTAACTGAGTTTTCATTTCATTACGATTGTCTGTGCGCATTGCTTCTCCGAGTGAAGTAGAGATTTTTTGCATTTCAGTTGAACCTAGTAAACTAATCTTGGAATTGATTTGATTGAAAGTTTTTTGATCAAATAATGAATCTGAACTGAGCTCTTTGGTGGCAAAGTCCATCAAGTCCATGTACGTACTTTGTCTGTCGGAAGCTACTGTTTTCTGATGCTCATTGGCCAAATGCTTAGCAGCGAAACGTGTTTCAGTTTTTGATTGTGAGTGTCCTAAAATTGACATTAATATCCAAAACAAAATGACCATGCCAATTGCTCCGCCGAAAGTGAAATAGGGTAAAACTGGTACAATATTGTGAGTTTCTACTTTGGGGCATTCTGTCTGATTTGGCTCGATTGGATTGATGGTAGGGCAGTTGCTAGCCTCGATGGGTTGTTTTGGTGTAGTTGGAATAGCTGGACGTGTAGTGGTAGGAGTTGGTCTGGTTATCACTGGCTTGGTCGGCGTAACTGTAATTGTCGTATCTGTAGTATCTGTGGCGCCATTGTTGGCTGGCTGCTCGACTGGCTGTTCGGCTGGTTGTTCGACTGGCTGTTCGGCTGGTTGCTCGACTGGCGTGACGGTTGTTGATGGTCCTGAGAGGATGGCGGGATTGTAGAGGACAGGATTTTCTAGAGAGTTAGGGTCAGTATTGGTTGTAGTCGTAATACCGTTATCGATAGGCGGACGTGTAATATTGGTTGATTGAGCGAAAGCTAAATAACTCAAAGATAGGGTAGATATGACTAGTGCCGAAGAGAGGGTTAGTGTGAGCTTGTTCATGTTATTTGAGGTTGGAGATTTCCATATCCTGTCTAATTGCTTCAAGTAGGTCCTGTTTGTTTTGGAGATACTCTGGACTGAGAGCCATTTCTTTTGCTTCTTTTGTGGCAAAGCGTGTTTCAGCTAATTCCATTAATTCTTTGGAGAGATTGTCTTTAAGTTCTTTTACCTCTTCATTGGAGACTAGGTCTACTTTGATTTCGATGCGGGTCCATTCGTTGTCGAAGTTTTCGAAAGTTTTTAGGTTGCTATTGTTAGCTTTCTTGGTGATAAAGTTTTCTAAAGAAGCTAATTCCGAAATGAATTGAGAATAAATTTCTTGTTTGAGGACGAAAGCCTTTTCCCTTTTTGCTCTAGAAAGTTCAGTCTGTTCTCTTCTTTCTTCACGGCGAATATCCATGTGACGGATCAGGAAAGAGGTGAAAATAGTGATAAAAGTACCGACAAAGAGACCAATAACCCCAATTACTGCCCCCAGGACTTGGCCTAATGCTTCTGGATCTCGCGCAATTTGATCGAACATGAAGATTTTAGTTAATTTTTCTGTAATGTAGCATGCTTTTTTAGATTATAAAAGATGCTAAGACAAAGAGGTACTAGAAAACCCTTTGAAATAGAGCAAATTAAAAAGCCGTTAAGCGCAATAACCAGCCATATGACTATTGACATTACTAGTTATTTCTGTTTTAATTAACCCTCTCCAAAATTTAACCATGAAGAAGGGCTTAGAACAAGAAAATCAACTGGTAGAAGAGGCCAAGCAGGACTCAAGTAAATTTGGTTTGTTGTATGACAAATACGTCGACCAGATTTACCGCTATGTCATGCGTCGTGTTAATGACGTTGAAGTGGCCGAAGACCTGGTCAGCCAAACCTTTTTTGATGCTTTGAGCCATCTCTCGAGTTATCAGTTTAAAGGTTACCCTTTTTCTGCCTGGTTATATAAAATTGCGCATAATAATGTTCTCAAATGGTACAGAGTGAACAACCGTGTCCAAAAGATTGATCTGGAAGAAATTGCCGAGCTAAAAAGTGATGAGAATATTGTAGATGGTTTGCACGCCCAGTCTGAAGCAGAAGCTGTTAAGGCGGCCATGTTCAAACTAGATCCCGAAGATAGGGAATTGATCAGGCTAAAGTATTTTGAAGAAGTTTCCAATATAGAAATTGCAGAGATTATGGGGATTTCGGCCAATAATGTGGGGGTCAAACTGTATAGGGCTTTAAAAGAATTAAAACAATTAATGAATTGAGATGGACAGATTAGAAGGAAAATATTTTGAAAATACGATTGCTGCATTAAAAAATTTAAAGAATGCAGAAAATTTTGAGTTGAACCCATCTTTCAAAGCTAAACTTCGTGCTGAATTAATAGCTGGTACAGATCTGCTGGCTCATAATACAGAGACAAGTGGTCTGTTTGAGTTGGTCAGTCGATTTAAATACGTTTTTGGGGCTGTGCCAATGTTGGCCGTGTTTGTTTTGGTTTTTGCCCAATTCTCTAATTGGCAGGTGAAAGTTCCGACTGAACAAATTAAGCCGGATGAAATTAAAAGTAATGTTTTAACTACCAAAGAGCCTCTTCAAGTTATGGAAGTGAAGCCGCCTTCTATTCAAACTTTCTCAGCTGAGTCGGTTATGCCTTCCCGAGAGATTCTGGATAAGATGTGGGCTGATCAAGACAAGGTTGTTGAATTACAACCGGAAACCAAGATTGTAGAACAGCCTGCAACTGATACGGTAAAACAACCTCAATTAAAGATTAAAAATCCACAAATTGAAGTTAGTGGCTCCAATGTTTTGAACAACAATTCATTCGTTCAAGTGACGACATTTGTTATGCCAATTGATGAAACATCGCCTGTAGAAAATCATACTGAAAATATTAATTTAAATAATGACTCTCTACAAAATATAGTGTCTGCTGAACAGCAAGGTAGAGTAGAGGATTCTGGAAAAGTTGTGGAAAGCTCTGCACCAACTTTGATGATGGATCAAGCAGTTACACTTCCAACTATAGATGCGCAAATAGTGCCAGTCGAAAATCATGCAAATACAACCAATACAATGAATGTTGTTGTAGATTCAAAAGTTGTGCCGGTTACCGCTGATACTGTAACTCAAAAAGAGGCTACTCCTCTGAAGGCGATAATGGTAGTCCCTGTCAGTTTAAGCAATGATAAAATCATATATCAGGCGGAAAATAGAAAACAAGTTGTTTCAGCTGTACTTGAAACTTTTGCTGATCGCAATGGAAATCTGAGCAACGATTACACTATCAATGTAGCTATGCGTGAGGATGGCAGTTATAAAGCTGTGTTATTTGAATTAGGTAGAGCGACTAAAGTTGTGATCTTTACTTATAACGCCGATAAGCTGGTAGTTTTGACTGAACTTAATTATTAGAGCTTTCGGAACTTCCGTAAAAGTTTCCAACAATAATCCAGAGGAAAATCATTAATGGAGCGAAAAAAAGACTGTTCACGAAATTGCTGTGGGTGATTATTGCTAGTACCCCGCTTAAACAGCCAAGTGCCAAGCCGGATTGGATGGTATATTTTTTGCTATTGAAATGCTTGTTAGATTGAATGAGTGTGTAGAATAGAAATAGTAAGAAGGGGATGGTTCCAATGATTCCGGTTGTGGCGAATAGAGTTAATATGCTTGAGTCTGAGCCACTGGCAGAGTGAATTGTTTCGCTTTCAATATAGCCAGCTTGAGCTCTTACATAGGCAAGATTGTTAAAGCCGTGGCCAAGCAGTGGTTTTTCTTTGATCAGAGAGATAGTTTGTTCCCAATTTAAAATCCGTAAACGAGCTGTGGGGTCAGGGTTTTCACTGCTGTTGAAGACAATAGAATTGACGCTGGTAATTAGTTCCCCAACTCTTTGCTGAGCTCGGTCTGAGACATAAATGCCGATCAACCCTAAAATGATGGCGATAATTAAAAGTGTGCGTGCCCTTAAGATGCCTATTACTAATATGCCTATAGCAAAGGCAAAATAAGCAGAGCGAGAGTAAGTGAAGAAGAGGGCTGTGGCAAAAATACTGATGCAGAGGAGTAGGGTGAATCTTGTCGAAGTCTTTTTGATTTGTAGAAAAAGGCTTACACAAAAACAACTGAGCAGAGCAAATAGTCCACCAATGTAATTGGGATCTAGCCAGGTTCCAAAGAGACGATTGATATGTGGATCATAGCCAATTGCCTCAAAAGATTCGAGGCTTGGGAAGTAGATTAATTGTAAGAAGCCTCCTAAAGCGATTAACAGGCCTGAGGCAATTAAAAGCTTCGGGAGGAGTTTGGCAAGTGCGGGATGTTCTTTTTGAAGCAACAAAACTGATGGTATTAACAGAAGATAGAAGAGGAGACGAAATAAGTACTGTGAGCCATTGATAACTTCTCGAAATGGTACTGAAACTAAACTTAGGAGTAGAGAAAATAGGGCGATGAGGAAAAAGACCGAAAGAGTTTTAAAGACAAAGTTTAAATGGCCTTTTGAATACAGAAGTTGCTGAAACTTTTTGAAGCGGGGAAGGATCGTACTTAGGGTGAAAATTGGCACGGCCAAATCTGATAGAACAATACTTCTACCGAAGAATTCCAAACGACTAAATTCACCAGCAATAGGCAGGAGTATAAGCAGACTAATGGCGTAGATTGGCCGATAATATGCGAGTAGGGAATATGAGATGATCAGTAGCAATGGCACACTAGTTTCTGGCCTGGATAGGACAAACCAGGTGATGAGAAAAATTGCTACTAATAAAACTATATTGGAGAGTGATTTTTGATACTTCATCGGTCAGGAAGAAGTAAGATTTCACTTCTTCTTTTTAAAGTTTTTTGTAATGATGACAATTACAACTATAACAAATATGCCAACCGAAAAGTAGAGATAGTATTTAGTCCATTCGTTTGGTGGAGTGATTTTAAGTTTGGCTACAGGTTGTGGGTTGTCAGTCACTTTGACGAAGGTTTTGATGCCTACACGTGTGTTGGTTTTAATTGTAGCGCCAGATTGAAGCTCTTTAGATCCATTAGGATTTTTTCTTTCCATAGCTATGCCGCCGGTATAATCACGCTTTTCGGCATCTTGCGGAATACTAATAATAAATTTAATTACTTTAGATTCTTTAGGATTCAAAGTATATTCTTCTCCATCTGGCATAGTAATCCATTTGCCTACTTGGTCACGGCTGTCGTCGTGCCCTTCCAAAACAAGATTATTCTGACTATTGATCGTTGTGTCTACTGGATAGAGTAGAACGTCGACAATGTCATTGGTTTGATTGGTGAGTGTGGCAAATTCTTCATTACTCTCTCCTGGTTTAAGCTCAAAAGAAAAATATTCAGGAAGTTTTTCATTAGGATAAGTTGGAATGATGCTCAGTCCGCCAAAAGACAGTGCAGACGCATTGTTTAAAAGTAATATAGAACTGATAATACTCAGGATAAAATGTTGGGTTTTCATTATGGTGTGCTGGTTAAAGTAAATGTTGCGTTTAATTGATATGGACCGTCTCGTAAACTAATTGCTGGATCTGTTGGTGTTTTGAAAATATATGCTAAACCGAATGTAAAACTGTTCATGCGTCCACCACTCGGAGGTGAAGACCCATTTACAATGGTTTGATTGTCTCCATTACTGAAATAGCTGAGACTTGATTCTGGTATAGTTGTGTAATTATTGATCAGATAGTCTTGTGTAAAAGCTGAGTTATCTGGAGAAATCGTGTCTGGATCAATTAAAACCTGAATACTGGGATCTGGAGGGGAGCTGTCGACGTTGATATTTTCGTCGAGATTGTTGTTGAAACTGACTACAGCGATGTCCGTATGAGATATGTTGCTAATCATATCATCCTGATTTACCAGGTCGGATATAGTTAGATCCAATGTAAATCCGCCATTATTACGTGAGTCTGAAATATTGATTTTCTGATTCATATCATAATTGTAGAAAGCTAATATGCGACTGGACTGTTGAGGTAAAAAAATGGGTTGGACAATGTTGATGCTGGGAGGTACGGAAATACTCAAACAGTCTACAATAATTGTGCAACTGGTTAAACCAATGCTGCCAGTTACCTGGGCTGCATATGCCAGACTGCTGATGACAAGGTTTGCAACTGTTATGATTAACCCGGTAAATGCACCAAAATGTGGCTTATTTCTTGGCATTATGGACGATAATTTTTTGTCCTTTTTCCAATGAGTATGGCTCGCCAATGTGATTTATTTTCGCAAGCTTTTTCCAGTTCATGTTGAATTTTGTCGCAATGCTTCGAATGTTTTCATTATCTTCAACTATGTAGTCTGAACATTCACTGAGATATTTTTTCTTGAGCAAGTACCTGCAGATCAGAATTATAATTAATAGTAATAATATACTGATAACAGTGATCAGGACTTGAATGTTAAAAGTAATGAAATTAGTTTCCAATTTGAAGTTTTTTAATTCGATGTCTTTGTTGTTGACGCCGTCAAAATAATATATTTTACCTGCAAAGTTAGCATGATAATTGCCCAAAATTGGATGTTTTTTAAAAGGAATGCTTTGTTCGAGAGAATCACCAGGTAAAACTTTTAGAGGCAATAACTTGATATTTTCGGCTTTACTGTTCAAAATTGAGTTAGAGAGTTGAACCTCTCCGGCGATAGTCATAATTACATTGCCTTTGTTTTTGAAAGAGTAGTGCAAGGCATCTGTGCTATAAGTTAAATTGGTAATTTCAAAATCTGTAGAAACTTCGCCTGGAACATTAATGATAAGTTGTTTTACATTTCTGATTTTTACTATGACACTCTGTGAAGCTGTGGAAATATAATCAGGAGTGATTTTTTCGATAGATATGCCTCCATAATAAGTTCCAGGAAAAGTATTGGATGGGATGTTGATAGAGAAAGGAATGTTTAGATTGCCATGAGCAGGGACCTCGACGGTGTTTTTATCAAAGTTTATCCATACGCCAAGATTTATGTTATCTTCATAAGGCATTTTGAAAACTATGTTGTTTTGATTATTTCTTTCTGAGTCAACCGGATATATCTTGTATGAAATACTATTGTCCGTGTTATTTATAATAGTTAATGAGTCTTGATATGAACTGCCAGGTGTCAAAATCAGATTAAAGTTGCTTTCCTCTTCCATCGTTCCTGCTAAAAAAATCTCTGATGTCTTTGTAGAAATGGAACGTTTGGCGACAGTCACACTAACAAAAATTCCGCTCAGAATGAGCGTAATTACTAGGATGGTTAATTTGGTCCGTATTTTCATTTTGGTTTTGTATTCAATATATAATTGGGAGAGAAGATTTCTCTTCTCTCCCAATAAATGATTAGCTCAAAGTATAAGTAACATTAGAAGTGAATGTTCCTAAGAATGCAGGATATGCAGGCATAGCAAGAACGTAATCAAGACCAGGGACGGTAATTGATCCATCAAAGCCTAAATCATTGCTATACAGAGTAACTGTGTTTGTTGTACCATCGTTTTTAATAAGCACGGCGTCATTGTCGAAACTTGCGTTTAATTGTTTGTCATTTGGAGCAGCGTTGAGGAAGAAATTGCTTTCACCATCTTTGATGAGGTTGGCGCTTTCAGCGGCACCTGTCACAAGCACACAAGGACTAGTACAAGCCATTGTTCCAGAAGTGACGATAGAGAGCATGGCATAATAATCTTCATCAGCTCCAGTACCACCGACTGCACGATCTGCACCATAAGTCAAAAGAGGTTCTGAGGTGCCATTGACAAAGTTCGTGGCGTCTACATCGAGTTGTACCGCATAAGTACCGCTGTCACAAACATATGGTGTTGTGGATTCAACTTTTATTTGATCTGTAATATCAGTAAATGTACCACTTGTAGTTTCATCAAAATATGCACTGTTTAGTTCTTCTGTTGCAGAAGTGTCGTTACTGTTTGATATAGATCTTGTACCAGTACCGATGTGAAAGTCGTCTGGATGATAAGCTGTTGAATCAGAGAACGCAAACTCTTTAGGATTGCTACAATCTAATATTTGTGTGCCTACTGGTTGTGGTTGTGCCAGGGCCACAGAGGCTACCATGTTAACTGCTACTGCCGTGAAGGCAAGAACAGAAGCGAGTTTTTTTGTTTGCATATTTTTTTTGGTTATTTAATAATGCTTCATATTATTGTAGGGCAAAAGTTATCGTGTGTCAAGACTGATAACTAGGATTTGCTTTTGCTTTTGTTTTTACTAGCTTTTGGCTTATGATCGCTCTTCTTTGGGAAGGGCAGTGTAAGTGTTTGGCCAGGGCGAATAAGGTAAGGTTTGTTTAATTTATTGAGCTGAGTGAGCTTTTTCCAGCTGACTTGATAAGATTCTCCTATAGAGACAATAGTTTCGCCTCTTTTCACGATGTGTGTGAAGGTTTCGGTTATCTGATCTTTCAGATAACGTCGACGAAGTTTTTCAAAGATCATTATTAATATAATCAAAACTAGTAGAACAGCAAGGCATTGATAAGGGATAAGGCTAAAACTGAGCTCTTTGTCGATAGTGTCAAGCTCGCTTAATGACTCTTTGGCCACGTCATATTCGAAAAACTTAGCATTTAGAGAAGCTTTATAGTTTCCAAAGAGTGGCGGATTAGGAAGTTTGAAGGTTTTTTCAAAGCTATCGCCTTGAAGTATGGTTGGATGGTTCAGACTAAGGTTGTAAGGTTGATTAAGCAAAGTGCCTTCAATGTGTAAGTTGATCTCTGATTTTAGTAATATATTGCTATTGTTGCTGATTTTTAAATGGAAAGTCGGCTGGCCGTTAATTTCCTGATAATCAAATTGATCGATATTGTATTTGATGGTTTTTCGGCCTGGAACAGTTATATATATAGGTTCGACGATGCGGCTGACTACTTTGATTTGCTTACTGCCAGATTGGGCTGAGATAACTTCAGCAACCAAGGCGCCCTGATATAAGCCTGGGCTGGTTTTTTCTGGAATGCTGATTTGATAGGGTTGCAGTAGAGTTTCGCCTGGCTTGATGCTGACTTCACTATGATTGAATTTTACCCATTCACCTATATGTTTTTGCTCAATATCGTTAGTTTTGAAGGTGACTACTCCATCTGAACTTTGAGCAGAATCGACCGCGTATATTTTTAGACGGTAAGTTTCCTGATCTGAGTTATTGAGTATTGTGAGAACGTCTTCCCGTCTTTCTGTAGATTTTAACTCATAACTAAGATGTTTTGGTCCTTCGTCCATTTGGGCTCTCGGATTTAGGGTGAGTTTGATTCCCTCCGCAAAACTTATTGAAGATATAGTGATCAACCCTACGAGAATGGCTAAAACCCTAATTTTGAAAAGATTTTTCATTATGGATTAGGATTAAGATCAAAAGTTAAAGTTGTGTTATAAATACCTGTTTCAAGTTGTTTGGAAATCGCAGCATAATCGATCATTAAGTGCAGTAATAGGTCGATATTACCCTGTAACGGATTTTCGCTGCTTCCACTTGGAATTGCTCGAGAGTCAATCACAGTGATGGTTTTGTTTAGACTATTTTCTATTGATGAGTCACCATGAACAAAAGTAGTGCGATCAGTTAATGATGCTCCTGCCTGAAGGTAGTTTGTAACGAATTCACCGATTTGAGCCGCATTGAATGTATTGAAAGCATTGCTTAAATTTGAAGTGGCTAGATGAATGTTTTCCATGGGGATACATACAGAAGGTGTCTTGCAAAATGGTGAAGCCTTTAGAGTTAGTGTGAAATCCGCTGAACTGCCACGTGTTTCCTTGATATTGATTGGTAATGAGGAAGAGAAATTTTGGCTTGAATTACCAACGCTTACCGTTGGGAAGGTAAAGCTGGTTGGTGGAGTGAAAGTAATCTCACCAGCTACATTGGCAATAACGTTAGCTGAAGTAGATCCATAATCGGTTACCGTGCTATTCACAGGGCGAGCAATAATATTGTTATAGGAATTATCTGTGCTCGTGACTGAATGTGTGATATTGCTGTTGGTAGTTCCATCGATGATGCCATTATTAGAGGCGGACACTGTGATGTATTGATAAGTGTCCCAATTGCTACTGTTAAAGGTTAAACTGGTTTCAGTTGGACTGGCTGGAGTTGAATCAGGGGACAGGGTTAGTCTGTTGTCTGATGCGCTAATGTTTACGGTCACATTAGCGCTTGGCTGTGTCGCAAGCTTGATGCCATAATTTTCAGTTGAAGTACCTTCAATTAAGTTAACACTATTTTTGCTAAAAATAATTCCTCCAACGCTAACTACTGGGAAAATGTCGAAGTTGTTTGGGTCTGGATCATTTAAAGTTCTGGCAAAATAGTGATCGATTTTTGCACCTACTTGATGTTTGGCACTAATGTCTTCGTCTGCCAGTTGTAAACAATAAGAGCTATGCGCTGTTGATGTTGGTACTAAATTGAATTCCACTTCAGTAAAGTTGTTTCTACCTAAATGGATAATATCGGTAGAAATGCTTTCTGATTTGAGTGCGCCAGTTACAAATTGGGTAGTATTGTCTGGGAGTAGAGTAGATACATTGGTAGAACTATCTCCATCGCCGAAATTTGTGCTGTTGGTGAATTGTAAATCGCCAGTGCTGACATCCTCAAAAGTGTAATTATCTAAACTAGCAGAGTTACAATATTTGCTGTCAACATTAGGACTGCTTTGTAATTTAAAATTCCAACTATTGCTAGTGTGATATTCGAATAGTTTGGTTTGTTGATCCGAGAGTGTAGTTTTACCTATAAAAAATCCTTGACCTGACTCTGGAATCAAAATATTCCCTGACAAAGTGCGAGTGCCTTCGATTATTTCATCATAACTGCTGTTATAGGTGAAATTACTTAAATCAACGCGGATTAATTTATTGTTTGAATAGCCCGATACAATGTTGTAATGACCAGCAGGGAAGTAAGCGTATTGATTTGGTATGTCAATTGTTCCATTCGGTATTGTATTTAAACCACTTACTTCTGGATCATAATATAAATATTCGAGGCCGCTTGGTGAATTTGCAGTCGCTAAATCATTTTCAGAAAGTTTAAGACGTGACACAACTGCGAAATTTCGAGTAGGAGAAATGTCTACTTTGGTAAAATATGCTTTGAGACTAGTTAGGTCGGTTATTTGAGTATAATCTGTAGAACCAGCAAAGTACGCGTAGCCATTTACTGTGTCTATAACTGCTCCCTGTAAGCCAACTTTTTCATGTGGACTTTGATCATTATTTGGCACGAGTAGTATTTCATCTACTTTGATAGGGGGTTGAGTTGGTTCAACGTCTAAGTCTACTTTAACTATTTTTTGTGGATCATTGTAGGTGATGTACATGAACTGATTGGTTGTATCAATCAGAGATGAACTGATAATACTGGAAGTTCTGTCTAATAATAGTGTACCAACCTTAGTCATATCCTCGGTTGGGCCATTAAGCTTGATTTTAATGATACGAGCGTAGGTTTGTTGATCTGACAAACTGCCGATTGATCCTCCCAATGTTAGATAAAGGAAGCCGTGATCCAGGTCAATTTCTGAGTCAAAACTGTTGCCGGCATAATCATAAGTTGAAGCAGTTTCGGAATAACTTTCACCAATGACATCAACTAATGTCTCTCCATTTAAATCAATTTTCAAGATTCTTACAGGGTATGTGTCCCCATAGTCATTGATCGGAGTGATAACTACATAGAGTAATTTATTGGGGGAGTCGACGAATGACTTGGTTGCCGTGTAAGTAAGGCCTGGTATTTGGCCATCTAGTGGCGTGATTATGTCAAAATAAGTGGGAGCGCTAGAAATATCGGTGTAATTGTATTTATAAATACGTATTGTACTACTAGAGCCGATAGAGAATGGTTCGTAGATAGTCTTTGAAGCTGTATCGATGGCTGGAGCAGGTGAGGCATTGTTATTATTCACAGGTGTAGGCTCACCACCTTCTTCACCTATGATCGTTGGTCCCAAATTAGTTGATAGAAAAGGAGAAAATTCATCAGATTTGCCATCTGCTCTAGTAATATTCATTCTAAGGCGGAATGGTTGACCAATTGAGGCGTTGTAATTAGGTGTGTTACTTGCCTCGATGGAAGTTGCGGTTAATTCATCACCATCATCATTACGGAATCTGTAACTA
The DNA here is from genome assembly GCA_963169815.1 of Patescibacteria group bacterium. GTDB lineage: Bacteria > Patescibacteriota > Gracilibacteria > UBA1369 > UBA1369 > JADLFY01. The sequence continues at coordinate 17,880 of CAUJDC010000003.1, forward strand.
TATGTATAGGTATTGGCCTGACTTTTCGCAGTCAAAATTATTGGTGTCGGTAAGTCCACAAATAGACCAGGTCCATTGCCAATTTGAGCGGTAACTGAGGTCGGCGGGTCATTATTGACTAAGTCGCCACTATTGTAGACGAGGAAACAGGCTTGTCCAGTACTGTTGGTATTGGAAATAGTATCACTAGTTGAATTGCGTGGATCGCTACAGCTAGTTGAGCGTACAAAATAATTGGCCGCTGGTGTTAGATTTAATTGAACCGGTCGATTATTTATCTCTTGATTATTGTCATCTTTGGCTGTTACTAAAATGAAAGAGGCATTGTACTCGGAATAATTATTATAGTTATAATTATTGGTGTCGATTGGTTCAAATTGATGTTCAGTACTGCCATCTAAAGTTGTAATAGTGGAGTAGGAGATTGAGGCTGGGGCCAGATAATATACGATGGTTCGTGCTGTACTTAAGTCAACATTGCCTTCATTCACAGTAATAGTAAACTTAACAGTTTGATTAGTCGCGGAATCGGCAGTGTAACAAATGTTCCCTGAAGAGTCACTTATGCCCGCTTCGCCAGACGAGCTGGAACACACTACTGGTGTTAGTGTGATATTGGTACCATCGTGATGAATGGTGATGGTTTTTCCTTGTTGAGGAATGTTGAGATTGCTACGTACATTTACATACAGGTTAACTGGAGTTCCAGGTTCAGTTGTTTCTGGAGTGGCATAAAATTCTGATAAATTTGGATCGGTTGGTGATTCTGAAAACTCTAAAGTCTCATCATCATTTAAATCGGTGTTTGCATCGCTGATATTGGTTGCTTTGAGAGTGACTGTGCCAGTAGTTGTGGCGGAAGCATTGAAACAAGCATGTCCATAGGCGTCTGTGGTAGCGTCAATTGGATATTCAGAGTCAGTTACATACTGATAGGTACAGTCAATGGCAGCAAGGGACGGTATGACGTCACCACTAACTGTTGAGATGCGCACTACTTTTCCTGGCAGGGCGTTGGAATTATCGTCTTTAATAGTTGCCGTTAATATGGAGGTATTGTGTCCGTCTGCTGGGACATTGGTGGGAACGCCTATGAAGGTCGAATTGGTATTGCTAAAATCTCCGGCGTAAATATAGCCATTAGTGAGTGTGCCATTGTGATTATTGGCATTCAGGACTTGCACGTCTACGTAACCATTAGTATGTGCTGGTGTATTTGTAGTTATGGTCGTGTCAGAAATAAAAGTTGTTGAAGTCCCAGGAATATAATCGAACATTGCGAAAACTGATTTGATACTTTGCCCACTGATAGTAACTATTGGTTCATTGGCAACGTACTTTCTAACTAAAATAAAATCATAATCAGATTGACCATTGCTGGAGTAGAGGGTTGGATGCAGTGTATCGGCCGGACTTGTTCCGGCACGGTTGGCTGTTGATAGGCCATTATTATAGTCATAATCAACTGTATCGTTATCGTCTGGACGATAGATCATCATATATTTTTGGAAACCTGTGGTGAATGCACCCAAGACATTTTCACCAGAATTACTTTCAGCGAAAAGTGATCCAGACCACCAGAGAATATCTATGATATTGGATGTGCCATCTCCAACGAATCCATAATCCGACTGTGTAGCCGCTCTTATTGCCACACCAACACGACTAGTCGAAAGTGGGTTGGCTGATGTTTCAATGATGCTGTTATAGGGTAGTGTGTAATTTCCCGCGAAAACACCTGAGTTGTTACTTAAACTAAGTATGCCACCGCTTTGAGTTACCGTGCCAGTTAATTCCGTCCATTTAGTTGTATCGTAGGTGGCACTACTGAAATCATCGAAGAAGGGGAAGACATTATTACCGTTACTTTTTGTGGTCATGGTAGGGAATCCATATCTTGCTGAAATATATTCGGTGGATCCCATAGATATGGCATCTGGAAACTTTAGCCAAATAATTGTATCGGAAGTGTTACAGCCAGATTCAATCCAAAATGGTATGGGTGTGTGTTCGTCAGATTTGTAAAAACGCAGGTCATCACAATCTGCCTGCATATCACTACTGCTGATAGGTGTAGCCGTGTCCATTACTACTTTAAATTGGTAGTCAGCGGGTAAAGCGCCATTAGATGTGTTGACTGTGATTAATTGTTCGAAATAATTGTCGGTGAAATAATTCCCTGTAATTGTTACTGGAGTTCCTCCGGCAAGAGCACCACTTGAAGGGGTTACATTAGTAACCACGGGATAGCTATAAGCGTAACCATCACTCAGTGTTCCGAATTCTCCATCTGTATGACGTACTTTTACGTCATAACTACCACTAGTCCCTGATGGAGGAGCTATAACTGTTAATGAGTTGGCGTTATTGTAAATGGTAGTCTCCGCATCGATATCATTGATGCTTACTATGTCTCCGTCAATAAACCCTGATCCGGTGACGGTGATTGTATTATAACCATTGCTTGAACCAGTACTTGGCGTAACACTGTCTACTACTGGCTGAACAGCTAGTACTACTGAGTGAAAAAGTAGTGTACTAGAAGTTAGTATCGAAAAGGAGAAAAGACTGTGTTGAATGACAGTTTTAATTTTAAGCCAAATTGGTTTTTTTTGATTTCGGTCTTTGTTTGTAAATTCCATTTCTGGTCTGTTTTTGTTTCTGTTATATTTATATATAGTTTAATAGACGTTTGCAAATAAATAATAAGCATTTTATTACTATCTTGTGTGATTAATTTTAAAGAGTTATTGCGAAAATCAGAAACTGTAATTTTACCTCATTTTAATTCCGATACTGAAGCGTTGATGAAAGGTTTGGAGTCCACTGAAAAAACTTTCTGGAATGTACCCAGAGAAGTGGGTGAACTCATGTATAGATTGCTTGTATCAAATGATGCTTTGAAAATCCTTGAAGTAGGGACCTCCAATGGTTACTCTGGTTTGTGGTTAGGTAGCGCTATTAAGGCTAATTTGGGTAGCCGCACTGAGGTGGGGCTGATTACTATCGAATCACATGAAGGGAGGTTTCTTCTAGCTCGAGATAACTTTTTGAAAACTGGTTTAACTCCTTATGTGAAACAGATAAAAGGTCATGCGCCCGAAGCTTTTGATGATCAGGATATAAAGGCAGGCGGCTTTGATGCATTATTTTTTGATGCCACAAAAAAGCAGCATGTGGATTTCTTTAATCAAGGCGTACCTCTACTCAAACAGGGAGGGCTTTTAATCGCAGATAATATTCTGAGTCACTGGGATGCCATGGAGGCTTTTGTAAAAACTGTCGAACAATCTGATTTATTTGATGGAGAAGTTTTGAAGATTGGACAGGGAGTTTACGTTGGTCTTAAAAAATAGAGCCTTGGGAGGCTCTATTCTCTTTTATAATACTCGTATAGTGATATTGGCTTTATACCTACCTGGAGGCGTTCCTGCTGGAACTCTTACTGACAGAGTTGGCTGAATGCTGAAAATAGTTTTTTCATTGCCATTTGGTATAATACTGACTAGGGTTGCCTGATCGTTTGATCCTGTAAAACTATATTCTTGGCCTGCGGTGATTTCTGCAGGATTGCCTTCTTGACTTATTAATTTAATTTTACCAGGATTGATTACAACATTGTTGGCACTAATATTGGCGCCACCTGAAAGTGATTCGAAGTCACTAATGCTTATGCTTGTAGCCCAATTACTTTGACGATTTTGAACCAGAACTATTTCTCCTAATTGTTGGCTGCTTATTCTTGTTTCAGTGAATGAGAATTGTTGAGGAGTTAAATTGATCTTTTCGTTTGGCGTGAAAACAAAGTTGATTTCAGAAGAGTCAGTCAGTTTGTCGATGGTAAGGGGGGTCTCTTTCAATGTGTTAATGAGACTTTCGTCTGCCTTTACTGTGGTTACATTGCTATTGTAAGTTACTTCTTCAACGTGATCAGAGTTTAAAATATAATCGGTGAGAATTTCGGAAGAAGCTGGTATTTCGCTAATTATTTCCTGTAATAAGTTGAGTTCATTTTTTAATTGATCAGATGGAATTGTTGGTGTTTCGATTCTTTCATCTGGTGTCGCTGTACCTTCTGAAATAGATTCATTTTCAGCGGAAGCAGATTGATCTGAGATTGACTCAATCTCCTCTGTACTAACTCCTTCATTGATTGTTTCAGAGAGAGTCTCAATTGTTTGTAAACTATAGGCTTTGCCATTAACATACGCGGTAACTGTAGGTCCTGGTGTTTCACTAGCAATTTCAACGCCAAAATTTTTGTAACTAATATCGATTGGATGATTTAAAGTTTTTTCTAGATCGATGTTTTGGTCTTTTCCTGACAGTGAGTTGTGATATCTTAATTGTGGCTTACTCTCAGATGAATCGGCTTTGACAAGTACAATTACCCCATCATTGTCTGGCCCTGTAATGTTGTTGAAATATAGTGTGTTGCCATCTTGATTTAAATAAATTTGATCAGATGGTTCATTGTGCAATTTTTGTACAATGAACATTTTACCGCCATTTGTTTGAAATGTTCCATTCCATTGGGTTTTACCATTTTTGGATATTTGTCTTTCAGGGAAATTACCAAATTTGATTGTAGTTAAATAGGTTGTGTCGTTTTGACTAATCAAATCCGTTTTAAGGTCTGAAGGTTTTGTTAATTCACTAACAAGTCCAATTGAAATTAAACACAATAAAATGAAGCCGGTTTTTTCTGGGGAGAGTTTTTTTGCTCTATTTATAGCAATAAAGACTAAAGCTATTGTTCCTAAAATTAATAAAAAATTAGAGCCATTGTCTTGATTTGATGGGTTTAGTAGATAGGCTTTACTTAATTCGTTTAATTTTACTGAAGATAAGTATTTATCTGATTTCGGAACGTTTAAACTAAAATTTGTAGCATCTTGGGGTTGGATGGAAATTTCTTGAGATTTGCCATTCAAGACGACTTGGCCTTTTAAAAGTGTATTGCCTGAATTAAATAGTTTTCCAGTGTAATTGACTGTGTTGGAACTTTCTTTGATCACTGGGTTGATCAACTTAAAGTCATTAATGGCTTTGCCATTGATATCTACCGTTATTCGCATGCCATTCTCCAGATTTATTTTGACGTTTTGATCATCTTTAAATTCGTATTTGCCAAGAATAGCGCCATAATGTTTGCCAACTCCAGCAGAGCTTGGAATGATAATTGTTGCTTCAACCTTTTCAGTTTGATGAGGAGCGATTGAAATTTCATTTCTGGATAGATGAATCCAGCTTTTTAAATCTGATGATGTATCTGTGCTAATTTTAAAACTCGCAGATTTTTGTTCTGCGTCTTCATTGCGAAGTGTTAAATTTAATTTTTGATTGGAATTATTAGTCACCAAAATTTCTTTATTAACTGTTTCACCTGAATTAGCTTTTAGACTTATTGCTTCCTGACCATCTGACAATTGATAAGAAATACTGTCTACGTTAATAATGCTAGATGCAAAAATACCAACAGGGAGAATTACGCTTCCCAGAATTGTTGTGATCCCTAGTTTTACTAAATTGCTTTTCATATATTTTTTGTAATCCTAAAGGATGGTGAAGTTTAAAGTTGTCTCGTAAAGACCAGGTATTTGTCCTGCAGGAATAGTATTTCCAAGGACTGGGTTAATATTCCATTCACCTGGCGCTAATCCAGTGCCGTTACCAAGAGTTAATGTTCTTGGAGAAACTGACTCTACAATGACATTGCTGACAGGAGGTACTGACATGATGTTTCTAACTGTGATTGTTTCATTATCGACTATAGAGTCGATGACGTTTGTTGCTGGCGTTACATCACTGCTATTATCGAAAACTATACTTTCTCCAACTAAGAAGTTATTCGCGCTATTAACTTTCAAAGTCGTTCCACTTGAACCTGCCAAAGTTGTTCCGTAACCTTTGAAAGCTATTGCGTCGTTTGTCTGAGCATTCAGAGTGAAATCACTACTCGTCCCGTTGATTGTACTTACTTGGCTGATATCACGACTCTGATTACTGATAGTAAAGTTGCTTAAGGGAATACATTTTTTAGGAGAAATCTGACAATCAACCAGCCGTCTGATGGTTAGTCCTGAAGTAGGTGCTGATGAGAAGCTAGGCGTCACTTGTAAAGTTGTGGGGTTTGTGACTGTTGTGATTGTATAAATTGCTGATAAATCGGTGGTGAACGCGAAAGTATCACCGTTATGAAACCCAGTTGTACTGTCCACTTTTAAACTAGAGGTAGTGCTTCCACTAATAGTATTTGTTTCAAGTAATTCACTTCTTTTTATTTCTGACGCTGATACTGTTACGTCAAATGGATTGCCTCCATTTTCATCGATAATTTTTAAGTAATTGTGCTCAGCTTCACTAGGTGTTGTTTGACTTAAGTCACTGAATGAAAGGCTATTGCTTATTTCTGAGATTGAGCTATTTACGGGAGGGAAATTAATTTGCGATGGCCCTTGAATTTTGTAACCTCCACCTAAAATATCTAAGTATACAACTTGTGCGAATAGAGGTGCACTGTTTGTTATTAATGCACAAACACTTAGACTTAACACTAATTTTTTTAACAAAGTTTTTTTCATGACATGCTTTTTTTATTTTCCAGTTTTAGCGACAGAGTACTAATAATTATTCCAAGGATTGAAAAGATGATTAAACTTAACTGAGTAATATTGATATTGGGAGAGAAAGTATTTGTAGATAGTGACGGATTGTTTGTTACATTTAGATAGATGCGATTGCCGATTCTTGTCGTCATATTTAAGTTTCTGTTTGATTCATCTGTGTAAGTCGCGAATACAGCAGCTTGATATTCTCCTGTGGCAGCCCTTTCAGGGATTGTGATAGATATTTTCAAATCTTTTTTCTCATACGCCTGCAATTCTATGAATTGGTTTTCCAGTCCTATCCATTTGCCAATATTTTTTGGTTCTTGATTGTCTAAAACTCTAATATTTTCTTTTGATCCGGTTGTTTCAACAGTATTAAGTTTTACTTTGATATTTTTGTCGCTAAGATTTTTTACTGTTAAATACTCTTCATAGTTTTCTCCTGGATTTACGTCTCTGACTATCCATTTATTGTGGTCGATTGTATTACTAGGATAGCTTGTGAATACAGCTTTATAGTCAGCCAAGCAGAGTTGGCTCCCGATTGTTATTAGCGCTAGAATGATTAATATTTTTTGTATCATTAGATGAGAGTAAAGGTGATGGTTCCGAAGTAAACACCTGACGCAGCGTCGCTTTGTACTGATAGTTCGGCTTTAGGGCAAATAGTCCAAGATCCTGTGTTGTTGTTACTTTTTCTGATAAGAGTTTGAGTTGTTCCAAGGTTGGCATTTTCACCAAGATTAGTTGATGGATCTAGAGTTACGTCTGATCCGGAAGAGAAAGAGTAGTTAGCTTGAACCTCAGGGTTTACTCCGTCATTGTTACTGATAATGAAATTAGTATTGGGAATAATTTCACTTGAAAGCGATGAGTTGACTAAATTAGTGAGCGAAACTGTTAAATCGAAATCTGTTCCGTCGAGATCAGTTACTTGTAAACATGCAGGCGTTAAGTCAGCGAAATTAACTGAAGCGCTAGATCCACGTCCAATATTTCCGAAATCAATTGTTTGTGGAACGATAATATATTTGCCACCAGAATTAATTTGCTGGTCTGTGATGGGAGAGAGATCCTCTGTACTGCCTCGAGTGAATGGATCATTAATTTGTTGCATATAGATTCCTTCAGTATCAAGATAATCAGAGCCATCTGTAACAGCGTAAGTTGCTACCGCGTATTTACTGTCATCTGTGTTCGCAGAAGTGTTGTAGTCAATGTCTGGATAACCTATGGACTGACCGTAGTAGAAGTTTAAATTGACAGGAAAAGTTGGACCTTTTTGAATCCAATATGGTCTGGTTTCTCCATTTATATTAAAAATATTTAATTCTGAAATAGTGGTTGGGATATAATTTGTTGGAGAGGCGTTAATGAAAGCATCTGAAGTGAAATGAGAGATGCTGTCACCTACCGTGAATGACGCAATTCCTACATTAGGAAGGCCAACAACAAGTGTGTCGGTTGATGCTAGCACGCTGGCTATTTCTGTAGGATTAGAAGTTTTGTGAATAAATGAACCGTTATTGAAATTTAATCCTTCAGCTGAATTTAGATAAAAATCATAGGCCTCTTCAAAGCTGACAATGGTGTCGTTGTCTGGGTTGTTTAAAGTCTCGCCTTCAATGTAGCTGTGGTCTACTTCTTCCATGACAACGAAATTTGTGCCTACATAAATAACACGACTATTTGTTCCTGAAGTTGATGCTTGATAGATGTTACCTACTATAAAATGAGTGCTAATATCTGTGCCGAAGTATAGTACTGTAGCGTTTCGGATGTCTGTGGTGTTGTGACTAGTCAAAATCCCAACATTGCCTCCATATAATGGACTTGTACTATTTTGAATATAGCCGTATTGTCCGTGACCTTCGAGTAAATCAAAAGTGTTTCCATAATTTGAACTCATTAGAGTTGGACCACTTTTGCTTAATGGCACATCAGCTTGAGTAAGTATTACTTGCTCTTTGTTTAGATAGTTGGTGTAGGGGATTGTATCTACTCCAATAGTCATAATATTGCCAGTAGCCGGATCTACTGATGCATGTAAATCTTCGCTACCACTATTTGGAACATCGAATTGTTCACTAGATCCAAATACTTTAGCTTTGGCACTAAAAGTATAATCAACATTCATCGCTGTGATAGCGTAGAAGAAAGCGTCATTTGTTACAGTTGTTCCAACTAATTCACTGTTATAACCTCCAGATAGGTCAGAAACTGCTCCCACAACTCCTTGTTCACTGCCTAAGCTAACTGTAGTATTACTGTTCAGGTAACCTTCTTTAATTTTGCCTGTTCCGTATCCAGTGTTCCAGGAAACTACGAATTTACTTTTCCCACTTGGACCTGTTGTACCGTCAGCTTGTGGGCTAATAGCTACATGTGGATTGTTGAGTGTGTCATTATTGACTACACCAGTGGCTACGTTGTTATCAATAACTTCAACGCCATTATGATAGGATGATTTAATTTCAATGTTTGAAGAATTAATTTCTTTCCACACTAAAATGAATTGCTGATTTTTACCCGCTGCCAAGTCGACAGATTCTCGATCTGTCCCAGTGTTACTATGTGCAATGATTTCATCTGTATTAGCGCTGCCATCTGCATTAAATACTCTGTAATAAATATTAGTATTTCCTCCAGTAATTTCTTGTTGCCAAGCTATTACGAATTTGCCGTAATCGCTGGAATTATTTTCTTCGTTAAAGAAGTCTACTTTTGGTCCAGTTTCATTGTACTCAATTGTTTGTCCAACGTAAGATGCAATTTTTATTGGATTGCCATATTTGTCGTAAAGTGAATAGAATACGTCCCAGTCATTGCCATTAAAATTTTCATAAGTAATTACATAGTTTCCGTTGGGACCCACTGATGTTGTTGGGTGTGTTTTAGCGTAAGAACTTGGTGCGTTAACTAGCCTTTCTGTTCCACGTTTTAGATATTCAGATGGGAATAGTACACTATGCCCAGTGTTTGATTCTACATAAGAAGCAGTAAAGGCACCTTCAGCGTCTGAACTTATGGCTACTCCGCTACTTTGGCTGATATTTGTGGTTAGATTAATTTGACTACCAATTTGTGTCAGACTGTTGCTGTAATTTCTGATAATAAAATCAGAACTACCCAGTTGTGGTTGATTGGCAATCCAGCCAACAGTGAAATAATCGATTGATGTGTCTTCATATGGGTCGACTTGCTTGATGTCGTAGAAATTTTTGAAAGCGCTAATATTTGGTTGTAAATCGTTGCTTGATTCTGTGCTAGCTCTCGCTATATTAACTTCTCCATTACGAGCTGCTGTACTACAGCTTACATGAGTACTGGTATTGCTATTGAAATTGAATTCGTTATTACAAGTTATTTTTTGAATGAAAATGTCAGTAGAGTTGCTGGCACTAGCAAATCTTGAATATGCTATGTAGAAATTGGAATCTAGATTGCCTTCATTATTTTCAGCTGTAAGAACATTTTCTTCTATTAAATCTGGAGAAGCCGCGATGTCTGGGTAGGATTCTTGACTGTTACTGGCTGATAAGGTGATATTGTTTCCAATGGTTTGGGTAGTCGAGTCTATAAATTTGGCTATGATTGAAGGTTCACCCAATGAATTAGTTTCTTCCCAAGTGACCATATATAGATAGTTACTATATGCTATATTGGCATGTTCAGCAGTAAGACTTTCGGAAGAATTTAATTGATGATTATTAGCGTGAACTCTACTAAGATCATAAGTTAATTCTTGAGAATAAATATTGTAGTCTTGGCAACTACTATCACGACATCCCTGAAATACTACTGTAAAATTGCTGCCTAAGTCTGTGCTTGAACTCAGATTTGCGGTGATTCTAGGTCTGGCAAAAGCATTAATGTTGCTTGAATCATTAACAACTATGCTGGCATGTTCAGCGAAATTTGATGTGTCGAAAGTCTTAGCTACTACAGTGGAACCGCCAATTTTGGGGTTTTTGACATAGCTAATTGCGAATGACGATTTCAAAAATGTTATGTCTGGCGTGCTGAAAGTATAACTATTGCCACAATCTTCGTCGGCAGCAGTCGCCGCAGTTAATGGAAGTCCTGAACGATTATATAATTGATAGTAAATACCTGAACAAGAGCCACTAGTCCTTAGCCATGTGTAGATTTGATTGCCGTACAAGTCACTATCACTACGCAAGTCTGAAACTTCTCCAGATTGAGGTAGATTAATATTTACTTGAGGTATTTCATTGGGAGTGATGGCGGCTTTCGCTTTTTCTTCGGTCGGTAGATTTGCCAAACCTATAGATAGCAGAGTCAATGCTAAGGTTAGGAAAGATCCAATTGTAAGAAGTTTTTTATTTTTCATGAGAAGATTTTTTCTTTGGCGGGATCTTGATTTTTTGTTTTGGAGAAATTACGTAAGGCGCTTTGATCTTGTTGATGCAGGCGATTAACTTCCAGTTGGTGTTACGCTCTTTGGCTAAATCGATTAAATTGTCGCCTGCCAGAACTGAATAATTTTCCCAATTTTTCAGAACTTTCTGATAGAAGCTTTGTCTAAATGACCAGCCAACGATCAAGAGTAGAGCAATTGAAGATAGCACGAGGAAGGGGATTAATGGGAAAAGGAATATTTTTACTTCTGCTTGTTCAGACAAAGTGACTCCATGGAGATTGTCTACACGTCCTTGGTCATCTTCTTGATAATAGATTTCGGCTTTGGCTGTGAAACTTCCAAAATGTCCTTGATGATGCCAAGTTGTTATTGGGGTAATGGTGCTTCCAGGAAGAGATTTACCCAGTTTTGTTTCTAGGGTTTGAATTTTTGTTCCGAATGCGTCGTAGATATGTATAATTGCCTTTGGTTCAAAAGCTACATTGCCGCTGTTAGTAAAACTGAATTGGAAATTTGTGGCGTTGTTTTTTGCTGATTTCCAGGTAAAGCTGTTTAACTTGATATTTTCATTTACCTGGCCTGGGATGGTCAAATAAACGCGATTACCGGTTCTAGTGCGAATTTGGATATTGCCTTGGCAGTTTCCTGAAACAGTTAAAACTTCGTCACATGGGCTGTCTGAAACTTCTTCGTTGATAATGCTACCGAAGTATTGGCCTGGTGTGATGTCTTGAGGCACATTGATTTCGAATTTAACTTCGATATTTTCTTTCGGTGCTAAAGTTACAGAGGTTTTTTCCAGCTTTGTCCAAAGGCCAATGCCTTTTTGTTCTTCTTCCTGCATTTTTGGTGTAAAACTTCCTACTTGATTGGAGGTAGCGTCAGTAGCATAAAGCGAAATGGTTTCTGTTTCATTACCGATATTTCTGAGAATAACTGAGTCTTTGATGACTGTTCCAGGACTTTGGTAATAACGAAACCAGCTTTGATTGCCAGAGTAGATGTCTGGATTTTTAACTGTGGAAACTATCACTGAACTAGCTAAAGAGATGTTGACAAAGAGTCCACACATAGCAATTAAGCTTAAACTCTTGAGGATGAAAAGAATGCTTTTTGGCCTGTAGATTGGATTCATTTGATTTATGTCTCTATTTCACGTAAATATATCAGTTAATTATAGCAAAAAATGGCTTTTGGGTCAAAAGCTACTACTGGCAATTTCTATTGTTTTTCAAAAAGTAGATTCATGTTATAATTATGACTAGTTTGTAATTACTTATGGTATTAGTTTTAAAAGAAGAAAAAGAGCAGGGGGATCAGCCCCGTTTGAAGGTAGATCCAGCGGTTGCGGTGCGCTTTGATTACTTGATGGACACGGCAAATCAGCTTTCAGACACAGAAATAGATTTGGAAATGAAAAAATTGATTCAAAGAGAAAGTGCTTCAGTGTCCTTGAATAATATGATTAAGGGAATGGTAAGAGAATTTGGTTATACCAAAGCGCGTTTAAGCTTGGCTGAGTTGATTAAAAGATTCGAAAAAAATAATTTGGCCGTTTTAATTTCGAAAAATTTCGCTAATTCGTTGCTGGATTTGGATACTGATCCGAGGATTAAGTCTGATCAAGAAGATGCTTTGTCAAAAGAAGCTCAAACTTTGATTGATGACAAAGTAATACGGTTGATTTTAGCTTTTTTAAAAGAAAAGGGTCTTAATAGCGCAGTGACTCTTTATCAATTCTTGGCACAATTAAAAAGACGTTATCCAACAGTTTGTTTTAGTGAACTTTTTTCCAGATCTTTTCGTTTTCAGAGTCAGACTGATATGGAGGCGACTACTTTGGTAACTAAAGTCACTGAAAAAATTGGAGATAGTTTTTCAGCTTTAGCAGGAGAAGCTTATTTAGATAAATTTAAAGAAGATAGTAGGGGCTTTGTAATGGGGTTTATGATGGGTCGGGTAATCAAGTTTGATGCACAGCAAAATAAGTCGACTTTTGACAGAAAAGAGTTCCATCGTTTAATGGAGTACTTAGATAGTGTGGGAGCCAATGTGGTTAGATTTGAAGAAGAAACTTTGTACGATTGGTTATTTGCAGAAAGTAGACAAATGAAAGCTTATATTGATGAAAGAAAAGTTGAGGCTGAGCGTTTAGGAGTTAGAGATGATTTAGCAAAAGCTGGTACAGCTTTGGATGCAAGTAATCAAAAGGATAAGGATAAAATATTTTTTGCCAATAGTTTTGATGTAAGGAGCTTCTACTCAGCCAATATCATGCCCGCTGTATTTAAGTTTTATTCTAAGAAAAAATCAAAAGTGAAAGGACTTGAAGACGCTGATTTGTTGCATGATTTGAATGATGTTAATAATGTTGGTTTGTCTAATTATACTTTCCAACTCACTCGCTATTTGCAGGATCTGCTTAGAACTGGAAGGAAAAAACCTAAGGTTTTTATGGCTAAATTTAGAGAGATGTTTGGCTTTACTGATATACCAACTGGAGAAAGAAAGATTACGCAAAAACATGTGGATGAGTTTATTGCCGTGAGTTTTAGAAGAGCTAGGATTAAATTTGAACGCTTGATGGAGCAGGCATTATTTTTTAGAGATGATGAGGAGGCTAGAGCTTTGTTGACTTATCCTAAAGAAATATTAGCTTGTGATAATTTGGTTGAACTGATTGAATATGTGCTTAACCCTGATGTTTTTATTGAAAAATATCCTCAATATAAAAATGTTCCTAAGTATAGAGTAGCTTTTGCGGCTTCAGCTTTTTTGATGGATTTTTTGAAGACCAGTAAAAAAATGGTTGATGAAAGTTTTTTGAGCGCTGAGAAAAGACAAGATCTCGCTGAGAAAAATTTTGTTAAGGCTTTGGATATAAAAGTTTTAAAATCTTTGGATATTCCAATGCGCGTGATGGAAGCATTGGATGAGAATGGAAAATTGCGGATGATTCGTTATGAAGACAAGGCTGGAAAGTCTTACGAAAAGCCAGATTATAGAATGGTTTTTGAGCCAACTAATGTTGAAGAATTCGCTCATATTATGCATGATTATAAAATGAGTGAGGCGGCAATGAAGACTTCTCCTAATGAAACCACTGAATTCTTTTGGGGAGGTGAAAAATTTCACCTTTTACCGGTAGAGAGGAAAAAGTTTCAAAAGGTAAAAATGAACATTAAATATCATACAATTGAAATTGATGAGGAGACTGGAGATAGAATGTATGTTGAAAAGAAGCGTGAAGTGATAGCATTGATTTACTCTGGAGACGGTCGTCTAGTTCATCTTAAGAATAAATTCGATAGAATGATTACGGATGATAGGGGGAAAGAAATTAGTGATGAGTGTAGAACAATGATTATTTTTGCCAATCAAGAAGATGAAGACGCTTTTAGAAAATTCCAACTAACTAAGCAAATTAGAGGAGTAGTAAAAGTAGATGATAATAGCCGTAATAGAAAAATCTCAACAAAAACCGGCCCTAAAACTGAAAAAGCTTCTGCGCAGGGTTTCAAGGAAGATGAGCATTTTAAGACTGCTAAGAGATACCTGTTTCCAGAGCTGGTAGAAGGGTTGACAGTTGATGAAGATGGTAAAGAAGTCATCGGGCTAACGGTTTCAATGACTGGAGTTACAATGGAAATACAAGTAAATAGTCTTGATACTGCTTTGATTAGTAATTTGTCTAAGTACACGCCAGCTGATCATGATAAGTATAGGGCTAAAAGGACTTGGCCAGTACTCTTTAAATATTATTTTCCTCCGTATATCTTTGGTGATGCTTATAAGGTTTTGCAAGATCAGGGGATTTATACGCCAAAAAATAGATAAGTTGTTGCGTCTACGCTCAGCTGTGGTAAGATGTTTTGGAAAATAAAAATATCAATTTTAGAGATGCAGCTTCGAGGTCAAATATGGCTTAGGTCTATATTAAAGATGATCAGCATGATGCTGATACTTTCGTTGTTTACTAATGTTCTTCATGCTCAGGTTTTTGTGCAAAGTAATTCCAGTGTTGATATGAATTTGCGTTTGGTTCCTACATCCTTGGTTGTAACCCCTGCGAATGTGTCTGTAGCGGAGGGTGCTGCTGCTGTTCAATATACGGTCACAGCGAAATACGATTATGACGGTTTAACGATACCAATCCCTGATAAGGACGTTACCAATGACCCATTAACTGTTTGGAGCACTGGTAACAGTGGCGTGGCTTTTGTTAACACTGTTGGCTCTGTAACTCCAGTTAGTGATTTGAATACTGGCAATGCGCCTGTTTCGATAATTGCTATTTATGGTGGTGTTTCTGGACAAACTACTTTACAGGTAACTGGTGTTGTAGTCTCACCACCTGCAAATGGTGGTGGGGGAGGAGGAGGCGGTGGCGGCGGTGGCGGACATGATAATCCACCAGATAATGGCGGTGGCCAAGAAGGCCCACCGGAAGCGGAAAATAATCCGCCGAATAATCAAAGTCCGCCTGATCAAGAAACTGGTCCTGGGCAAACGAATCCACCAGGAAACGCAAATCCTCCTGCTGCTGAACAACCAGTTGGCGGACAGATAATTACTAATAATGAAGGTCAAGTTCCAGTGGAAAATTTTGGCGTTATAGCTAATACTACGACAGTTTTGCCAATGGAAAGGCCAGTCAAACCAGAGGAGACGATTACTGAACCAGAACTTTACCCGCCAATACAAACATTTGAAAAAAAAGGTATAAGTAGAGCCTTTGTAGTTGATAGAATTGCTAAAAAACTGAATTTGATTCAGTTAAGAAAGCCAATGCTGGATAAGTGTTATGCTGATTTGGCTAATTGTACGAATATTTTTAGAATGTTTAGTAATTATGATGCTATAAGTTTGGATCCCAACGCTTTGAAATTATTTCCAGATATAGATGGAATCGTCGAAGAAGAT
>CAUJDC010000004.1 GCA_963169815.1 Patescibacteria group bacterium
CAACGCTGATGGATTTCTGCCAGATTTCCTTCAAATAATCACCTCCTTTCGAGGTTGGTTAATAAGACGTTATGGCTCAATCCTTGGTCTTTAAGCTAAATAGAGTAAGATCTGCGTACGTACTCCTTCAAGTGCTTTTGACGCCTCTGGAATCAGTACGCAAGTTGTACGCTATTTGCGGACGATATTAAAACACATATACCTACAAATATCAAGTTTAGTCCTCTCTGCTCATCCATTAGCCAAAAACACTTTGACAATTAGGCGGGTCCGTGTCATATTACCGTCTAGGTGATTAACGACCAGATCCATAGAGGATCCCGCCGTAGATTTACTGCTCTCCACAACCAAAGTACCTAGGAAGGTTACGATCCAATGAGCCAGACCGCAGTCCCCGAAGTCCCGGCTAACCCCGGTACCCGGCAGTCCTCTCCGCCCCCCAACAACAACCCCGAGTTCAAATACAGGAATATTCAGTATATTCTCAGGGCCTCACCGCTCGCGGTGAGGTTTTTCGCTCCTCATCTCGATGAGGTCGCCCACAAGAGGATGGCCGGACAGCTGCTCGAGGCGCTGTTCCACAACAAGCTCGACCTGCTCAGCCTCTTCACCGATGACGAGCAGATCAAGCAGATCTTCAAACGCAAGATCCAGCATAGCGCCGCCTGCGCTCTCCGCCTCTACGGTCTCGTCCTCGTCCTCGAGATCGGCAACCTCGATGACAAGATGCGGACTACTATGATGCGCGTCCTCAAGACGGTCGAGTCGGAGTTCTCCGACTTGATCAACCTCGAAGAGATCGCTGATCTCAAAGAGCAGATCGCTTCCTCCTGATGTACTTAGAGTGTGGAATCGTACCCAAACTCGCCACTTGTTGGCGGGCCTCCGGTCGACCTAACAAACCCCCGTTCCTCGCGCCGCCTAACAAAGGTATGGCTGGCGAAGACGGGGGTTTTCCACGTATCTCTTTATCAATGTAATTTTCTTTCGCGAATTTCTGTGAGCAACATTTCCACGAAATCAGCGCGTGACAGAGATTTCTGATCCTTCTGCCCATAGCGACGTACTGCGAAATTTTCACCAGCTACTTCCTTATCACCAATTACCAGCATATAAGGGACTTTCATCATTTCTGCTGAACGAATTCTCTTACCTAGTGATTCACCAACTTCAGCAATTTCTACACGCACTCCCAGCTTCATTAATTCCACACGCAGTTCTTCAGCAAAATCTTGATGTGGATCAGCCACTGGAATTACTCTCACTTGAATTGGAGCTAGCCAAGTAGGAAAGGCACCACCAAAATGTTCAATCAGAAAGCCAATAAAACGTTCATGCGTGCCAAGCGGCGCTCGGTGAATACAAAGTGGAGTTTGATCTTTTCCTTCATTGTCTTTGTAGGTGAGATTAAATCTCTTTGGTACAGCGAAGTCGATTTGATTAGTGGCCAAAGTAAATTCACGACCAATCGCGCTCCAAACCTGTACATCAATTTTCGGTCCATAGAAAGCCGCTTCATCAGCAATTTCAGTTGTTGGCACATCGGCTTTTTTCATCGCTTTACGCACCATATCTTCAGTCTTTAACCATAGTTCTGGTTCATCAACATACTTCTTACCCAGGCCTTCTTTGGAATGCATGGAAAGTCTCATCATGAACTTTTCAATTCCAAACATTTCAAAATATTTCTGATACATTTTCACTACATCCAAAAATTCCTGTTCAAACTGATCCTCAGTACAGTAAATGTGCGCATCATTCATTTGCATGTAACGCACTCGCATCAAACCAAATAATGATCCCGAATCTTCATAACGATGACAAGTGCCATATTCAGCCAGTCTTAGCGGTAAATCACGATAGCTCTTTGGTGTCGCATCATAACATTTATGATGAAAAGGACAATTCATCGGCTTCAAATAATAATCCTCATTATCGATTTGCATCGGCGCATACATCGATTCTTTGTAGTAGGGGAGATGTCCAGAAGTGATAAATAAATTTTCTTTGGTAATTAAAGGAGTCCTAACCCTCTTATAACCAGCCTGGAATTCAGTTTCTTTGGCCAGTTTTTCGAGTTCTTCCACAATCACAGTTCCATTTGGCAACCATAGTGGAAGACCAGCTCCAATTTCTTCTGAGAAAGTAAACAATTCCAATTCAGTTCCAAGTTTACGATGATCGCGCTTTTTGGCTTCCTCCAGCATATTCAGGTAACTCTGTAATTCTTCTTTAGTCTCAAAGCAAAGTCCATAAATACGCTGTAACATTGGTCTCTTTTCATCGCCGCGCCAGTAAGCGCCAGCAATTTTATAAAGTTTAAATACACCAACATCAGCAGTTGTTTCAGTGTGTCCACCGCGGCAGAGATCCCAGAATTTCATCGTTCCATCCTTCATGCGATTTTCGTAGAAGGAAACTTGTCTCTCGCCTTCTTTGGCTAAATCTTCAGCAATTTCAACTTTATAAGGTTGCTCTTTGCCTTTCAAAAATTGCACCGCTTTATCAATTGGTTCCTCAACTCTGTGGAAAGTTTGGCGTTGTTTAGCAATATGCTCCATTTTCTTTTGCAGAATATCCAGGTCTTCTGGAATCAGTGTTCTCGGTAATTCGAAATCATAATAAAAACCATTTTCAATAGTTGGCCCGATGCCAAGCTTAGCCTCAGGGAACATTTCCAAAACCGCCTGAGCCAGCATATGCGCACAGCTGTGACGCATGTGATTTAGCTTTTCCTCAGCGGAATTCACTTGGTCAATCGCTGCACCAGTGCCCGTGGCCGTCGTCCGCCCGTCAGAGTTCATTGCTGGATTTTTATCATGGGCTTTTTTGGCAGACATATGTAAGCATTAAAAAATAAGTCCAGATCAATATAACAGAACTGTCAGCCCTCTCAAAATTTCGCTAATTTTGTAGAACATCGGTTATTGCAAAATTACAACCAATAAAGTCTGAAATAACCCCTTACTTCTACTACAATTTAGCATATTCTATTAGTGTAAAATATGTTCAAAGCCAATCAGGAAATCTATCAGAAATTTTGTCATAACGGCAGACTCGCACTCCCAGCACTCCGCTCTGGCCATTACAGCACTTCTAAACTTGCCCGCATTGCCGTCATCACCACCGCCAAAAATTCCCCCCAACTTTTAGAAATGGTCGAGTCACATTCCTACGCTATGCTCAATCTAGAAATTCAAAAAATACAAGAGGAAAATGGCTCAAGATCAACGAAAATCGAGGCTAAATCTTTGTGCGCACAAACTTTTTCCGACCTCGGAATGTCTGAGCAAACTGCTCAAGAATTACTTGTCCTCAAACTACATCGTCAAGCCAAGCATTTTCACCATAAAGAGCACTATGCGCACGGCGGTAACCATCAACCCAAAAACCTCTAACAACTCTGTCTCGGCCACCACCTGCTAGAGCATCAGAGACCCGTTCCGACATAAGCTTTGGCGCATGCAGCAATTTTCTCACTTTTACTTAACCCCGCACCTCTCCTCCCACTATTTCCACAAAATCACCAGCTAACAGTTTTTCCTGATTAATTACAGCCGAATCCTTGGTAGTAGTGATGAAAGTCTGATACTCCACTACACGCTCCAACAAATACCTCTGTCTCTCATGATCCAATTCAGAAAATACATCATCCAAAAGCAATATCGGCCGCACCCCATCTTCAGAAAAATAATCCATTTCTATCAGCTTCATCGTCAGCAAAATCGTCCGTATTTCTCCCCGAGAGGCATGCTCCATAATTGGCTTACCACCAAGGTAAATCACCATGTCATCACGATGCGGTCCGATCTGAGTATGCCCAGAAGCTATATCTTTATCCTGCGAAGCCAACAACTCAGTGGCATAAACTTCTTCCAAATTGGAAGTTGCTCCCATCATTTCATAGCCCAAGTCCAGACTATTCAAATAGCCGATCCGCAAATCAGTTTTTTTGCCACAAATAGAGGCATATTTATCAGCTAAACGCTCAACCATATAGCTCAGCGCGGCAGCCCTTCCACGCCAAATTACCGCGCCCTCTTTAACTATCTGCTCATCCCAAATATCCAAGTCAGCCACGCTGCCCCGTCCCTCGCGAATAGCGTTCAAGAGCGAATTACGCTGTTCCTTTAGCCTTTTGAATTTACGTAATGCAGCAAAATAAGCCCTATCCTTCTGCAAAATCATGATATCCAAATAGCGTCTGCGTAGATCTGGTCCGAGATAAAGCACATTCAAATCTTCAGGGTGGAAAAACACCGCTCTTACTCTCCCCACAAAATTGACCGCTGAACTTTTTACTTCATTGATTTTAAAAACGCGTTTTGGCTGCGGCGGCTTACCCAAGAATATTTCCATGGTACTGCCTTCAAACACACCCCTCACTCGCCCAAAATCTGCTCCCCATTTGATTAAACTTTCTTCATCCGATACACGAAAAGATTTGCCCAAAGCCAACATATAAATCGCTTCCAATAAATTGGTTTTGCCCTGACCATTGTCTCCAATTAGATAAGTTAGGCCAGTTTCAGCCGTAAAATTCAGCCTCAACCGTCCATAATTTCTAAAATTCTCTAATTCCAGACTTTTTAGCATGTTTCCAGCATAATCCGCCACGTCCCAACAGGCAAACAAATCCGTGTTGCCACCCCGACCAAAGTACCCTTACTGCGCCTTGTTAAAACCCTCAAAAAATGGTAAAATGAAAGGATTTAATAATGTGTCAATACGGCGAGTCATAGCGCATTTCAAAAAGTTCATGGAATCATATCAAATCTTAAATCTTATCTTAGCTGGGGGATTAGCCCTTGTACCCGCACTATTCTGGGGGTATATCTTCTATCAGAAACAGCCGGAAAATAAAATGACCACGCTCGTGCTTTTTATAGCCGGAACTTTTTCCGTGGCACCACTACTTCTCTACAAATACCTCTGGCAGTTTTTCCCATGGATTAATGCCTTTGTTTACACCAATACTTTCAATGATAATCTAGTTGGCTTCGGCAACCTCACACTCGTTCCACTCGATGTAATTGCCACTTTCATGATTGTTGGAGTGATCGAAGAAATCGCCAAATTCAGCGCTGTTCGCCTCGTCCATCACAAAAAAGTCTGCTCCATTACTGACTGTATTGAATATTTTATTATAGTTGCTCTTGGCTTTGCCTTCGCCGAAAATGTCATTTATTTCCACAATATTATGAGCGTGAGGGGAGTGGATAACATTTTTCTGCCTTTCATTTTTCGCTCACTCTTCTCGACTTTCGCCCATGTGATGTTCTCCGGCATTTTTGGCTACTATTACGGCCTGGCCACTCTCTCCGACAAGGTTTTGGCTGAGCCATTCAACCAGGGAAAATGGCAAATTACCCGCTCCATTATCAAGTTTTTCCATCTCGATCGTTTCAAAACTTTCCACGACGAAAAGATTGCCCAAGGCTTATTTACAGCCGTTGTCTTGCATGCCTTCTTTAATATCTTCTTGGAAATGAACTGGACTTTCCTGATTGTCCCTTATCTGACCATCGGCTTCATCGTTTTGTCTTATATGTTCGACAATCGCCGCGTTGATAAGGAGTACTGCTCTATTGAGAAATAATGACAAATATGGTACAATGACAAGATTATTTAATAAAAATAACATGTTGAAAAAGACAAAAACAAAAGCTCCTAGCAGCGATCACGGTCTACTAAATTTCTTTATTGTGTTTTGGCTCGGTGTTTTAACTGGAGCTCTGGCTGTCGGTCTCGCTCTTGTTTTTAATAGCGAAATCAAAGGAAATAGCGATGCTAGTTTCCTCATCAGATCAATCCCAACTCCTCCAGGTCAAATCACCAGTATTTTCAGAGACATTTTTACTAGATAATTTTAGTCAAAAACTTAAAAGCGACCCACTAATCCTGGGTCTTTTTTTGTGCTAGCCTCAATGACCAGGCTTTTCTGACGTATTCATCCATCATATCGGGGTTTTTGTAGTCCTCCATATATTTAATACTTCCTTTTACTGCAAAGTCCGATCCAAAACCACCAGCTCCAATAGGCTGCTCAAAAGTAACTCTATGTCTGACACAAATCTGCTCAAAAGATTTAAACAACGGAGTGATGTAATAGGCAGTTTCAAAGTCTTGTACATTGCTTACGTCAGTAGGTACATAGTCAACCCAGGGCTTTTCATTGAGAAATGTGATGTCCTGGGCCGCCATCACCAGATAGCGTGTAGCTTCTTCTTTTTCAAAAGTAAATTCGGTACTATCCAGGCTGTCCAAGAAGAGACAAATCGCTCTAAGTCTCTGTACACAAAGTAAAAATTTCCAGAAGTCCTGTTCAGTTCTTTCCGCTATAAAAATCCCTTCTTCAGAATATATTTCCACTGCACCTTTCAGTAAACGACGATAATTCATTGCCACCG
The DNA here is from genome assembly GCA_963169815.1 of Patescibacteria group bacterium. Lineage (GTDB taxonomy): Bacteria > Patescibacteriota > Gracilibacteria > UBA1369 > UBA1369 > JADLFY01. Next base: position 6,411 of record CAUJDC010000004.1, read on the forward strand.
GAATTGTCTGCTTATTCCTACCCATTTCCAATGCTATAGCAGAAATAACTTCCAAGTCACCCTGCTGTTTAGCGGCTCGAACTGCTTCTGGATAAACTTCCATCTGCATAGCTATGCGCCAATACTCTTTAAAGCATTTTACCGCACTCTGATAATCTCCATTCAAAGCCGACAACTCACCCTCCATGTCCAGCATTTGCAATTCATCAATTGGTGGTAATATTCTTTCTCCATTCTTGCTGATTCGTTCCCTTAATTCTCTTAACTGCTCGAGCAAAATGGCTGCTTTACTTCTATCTGCATCACTCAAATCACGTCCAGCCAAAATAATATCTCCATCGATGTTTTCAGCTTTGGTATTCTCGATAATCTGTTGCGTTTCCACTCGTAAGAGCATACGCATAGTGGTCGGTGCCACTTCGGCTTGTGTCATAATCACATCCAAAATCGCCTTCACTAATTGTTTATCATCCTCTCTATAGGCTAATTTAAGTTTAATTACCTGCACCGCTTCTGGATCAATTTGATTTAGATCAATCTTATCATAGTAATGTCTCAACAATTTTTTCTTGTCTTGGGCCATCGCCGCATTAAAACCAATTCTATAAATCTGCTGCAATGAATTGCGACGTTTCGGATGGTCTTTATAAAATTCTTCCATCATATCCACTGCTTGATAAACTTGGGCGAATTTTCCGAGATAATAACCATTTTTAGCTAGTGACCAAAGCGCTTCATAAATTAACGTATCCAATGACTCTGGTATTGTTTCACCTTTTTTCAACCTGCTCAACGCTTCCCCTATGGCCAGTTTTGGATAATCCGCTTTGCCAAGCCCATTCAGCACCGAATTGCTGAAAGCATAACCTTGGTTATATTGTTCATCATCATTAGAACTATCCATTCCTTGAGTTGCAGTTCTCTTATAATCTCGCCAGAAAATTTCATCATCAATATTTTTATTCTGGGCAGCAAAGTTTAAAATTTCAAAATATTGCAAATTGGAAACGCCATTCAGTGTATCTCTTGCTGCTAATAATTTCTCGGCTAGAAGGGCTCTTCCTGCTTCATCCAGACTATTATTCAGGGCGATATCGCGAATATTTTCATGCCATATTTTATATGACCAAGCTGTGTCTGTCACCGAGTCCATCGCTTCCTCTTCTTCCACTTTTAGATAATTTTTTTCTACTAATTTGTCTATAGCCATTTTTGCTCCAAATTCTGTCATCCCCAAGGCCTGTTCTAACATTTCGGTTAATTCTTCTTCCCTGGACAATCTTTGCCCAAGCATAGCAATTGCCTGCAAGGCTTCCAGCTCTTGAGGTGATAATTGCTCGCGCATTCTCTCCAGATGATAAACCAGCAAATCGCTTCCCTTAACTCGGGAAATTCTTTCATAACCATAATCTGTTAATTCAATCGAATCCTTTTGTATCAAGAAATTAACATCAATATTATCCAGCAATGAGTGCATGAATGAAGACATTTCAAATGGCGTACTGGCGCTTTGTCCTAGCGTTTCGGCCCATTCACCCAATACTTTATTGGTACGATCACTGCGATTTATTCTGAGCCACTCAGGCAATGAATAAAATGCGTATTCTCTGGCAATATCAGCATCATTAAAATCTATTTTCAGTCTGCCATCTGCTTTATGTAGAGAAATAGCAGTCTTATTTGGGAATTTTCTCAACAAATTATCCTGTTCCAATGAAGCATAACGAGCCTCCGGTCTTCTAGCTAAAACTATTTTGGTCTTGCCTTCATGATCTTCCGTAAATCTGTCAATCATTTCCATGATTTGTCCGTCTGAATGACGATCAATGTGGTGCACGTCATCTATTACTATCACGAGTTCTGGTATCAAATCAGCAATTTTCAGCAAAGCATCGCAGCAGGTGCTGATCGCTTCTTTTGAGCTATTTACTTCAATCAGCTTTTCATTTTCATCTTTGGCTGAAAAATTTTCGAGATACTCAAGCAGATAACGAGTCATACGTTGTCCATTGCTACTCAAATCTGGCCTCTGTTTGACGAAATTTGTTATTTGATCCAGGAAATTCACAACGCTGAAGCCGGGAATATTTCTGCCTGCTGGATCCATCGAAATAATCAGTTTTTGATCTCTTTTGTCTATTGCCTCGTCAATCAGTCTGGATTTACCAGTACCAGCCTGTCCTTCAATCAAAATTAATTTGCTATCACTACTAGGAGCTAAAGCTTCCCTTAAAGTTGCGATTTCCTCAGTATAACCAATTAGTCTATCTGGTCCGCGACCTGTTCTGAGTAAATTTCTTCTTGCTATTTCCACTCTTCTAAAAACCCCTTCTTCTCCCGCTTCAACCAACTCCACAGCCGTTTCATCTCTACCCCCTTTAATCTGATCCAAGTGTTCAGGCAAGCTATAAACACTTGGTTTAACTGTGGCTAAACTTAGCCAGCCTCTAGTGTATGACTGATCCAAATAGCCCTTTATTTTCATTCTATGCGTATCACCACGCTCAATTTCACCTTTGCCAATATAGCAATGCAGGACTTTACCAATAATCTTTTCTAATGTGATTGCCCATTGACTCAGTATTCCTACTGAACGTTCATTTAAGGCTATTATCACTAGATTGCCCAACCCATCAAAATTAATTACAAAGTCAGGCGATTTATGCAAAAAACTCAAATGCGCCAAAAACCTTTTCAAAGTTTCAGGTACATTTGTTTCAATTTTTCTCAGGTCCACAGTCAGATAAGAACATGGTCCAAGTCTGGTTTTATCTTCTTTGCTTTCGAGTCGGACCACCTTTTCCCAATCAGCACTTTTACCCTCAATATAAGGCAAATTCCCCAAATTATATTGCCATTCTTCTCCAATCATTCCCATTGCTCCATTTATACTCAAAATATGAGCACCTTCTCTGGAGAAATAAAAATCTTCATCTACAGAATCCGCTAAAATACGCAGAGCATTGACATTTGGAACAAGCCCAACCATTCGAACAGAATCCTCGTCAGCATTTGCCACTAATGGACTTTGGCTTAGCTGTTTATAATGTTTAGAAACTTGTCCTCGCACCCTATCTGCCATCACTGCTGGCACCGAAAAATTTATCACTCGCATTTCGCCTTCTAACTGTCGCACTTCCACACCTCCTTTAAAGTCCAATAAAAAAAACGGATTGTTCATCACTTCAATGGCATTCCCTGTTATATCCAACAGCTCTTCTACTTTTGTCACAGCTGGACCCGATTTTAAATCTGCCATACCTTCTCTCTCCGTTGTCAGTAATTTGTCCGTCATTTACATATTCAAAAAATCGTCGATAGCTTATTTAAATCCGTGTGTTTCGACAAGCAAGAAATTGGATATCCATATTGTCATAAAAAAATATTGGTGATATCATATCACCCGCCTAAAATTTCACTATGCCAAACGACAAAATCATCGTCAAAGGGGCTCGCATCCACAACCTCAAAAACATCAATGTGGAAATTCCCAAAAACAAGCTTACTGTTATCACAGGACTTTCTGGTTCTGGCAAGTCGTCTTTGGCTTTTGATACAATTTATGCCGAAGGGCAGCGCCGTTACGTCGAAAGTTTATCTACTTATGCCCGTCAATTTTTGCAGTTAATGGAAAAGCCGGATGTT
>CAUJDC010000005.1 GCA_963169815.1 Patescibacteria group bacterium
TTGTGTTATAATATGAGGATTTAATTATAAAACTATGGACGGAGGAATAACACAAGTAGGTGGAGGTGAGGATTTAAAGCTTAAAAAATCCAAGAAAAGCCGCACCAAATGGACCAATATGTTGGCTGAGGAGGGGGTAAAACCAGAAGATTTGGATGCAGTTACGAAAATCGCCAACTATGGCGGAGAAACTATAGCTGGCTACGATGATATCAGGTTAAGTAGAGCTGTTATTTCTGATGAAGTTAAAGCCGCAATTGAGGAAGATAAGCGTGAAAGAATAGTGGATAGAGCTGCAGAAACAATGGCCGACAGTGCCCTGCTTCCAGACAAAAAAACTATTGCTGAAGCAGAAAAACTGGCAGAAGAAATCTTGACTTCAGAATCTTCAAAGTCGGCAGTAGTAGAAGAGTATAATGCTGAGGGAGTAACCCTGGAAAGTGTAATCTATGAAAGTGAAGTCAAAAATAATCCAAGGATCTACAGAGATATCTATCAATTACTGGTAGTTAATAGAGAAGACGATCCTCGTTTACGCAAATTTTTAGAAAAAATTGCCCGTCACCCCTATGATGCAACTATGCTCTGGGTAAACAGACATAAGCCATTTGTCACGCCTGATTTGATTCACTCTATGCTGTCGATCGGCTCAAAGGTGGAATATCAAATGGTTTACCGAATTAACAAGTATGAACGGGAAAGAGTGTTTATTTATCCAGTTGGTAAAATTGATGAAAGAGGAAGGGTAAACTCAGAAATTGGTGCTGGTATGCTTAATGCCATTCACAATGTCTATTACGCCCATGAAGGAGAGCAGAATTTAATGCCAGCTCTAGACAAAGATTTCTTGCCAACTTCAAATATCTTAAAAAATGGCGAAGATCCTGAAATTGTTTATGAAATGGAGAAGCGTATGGCCCGCTATCTAAAGTCTGTAATGGATGCTAATTTAGATGATCAAAGCATCAGAAATGTACTTTATCCAATACTTGTAGGTGATAATGCCTTCCTAATGTCAAAAAAAGTCGATAAAGATGGAAAATCCCGGGATTTGGGCAAGGTTATGGAAGACGCTCTCAAAGAAGGCGGAGTCGATTTGGCTTTACAGAAAGCAGCTACCAGCCTGATTGGGGTTTTTAAAGGTCTTAATTTTTTGGACAAACATGGGATTGTTGATACTGATGTTAAACCAGGCAATATCATTGATACTGAGTATGGTGGCTGTCTGATCGACTTTGGTGGCTTCTACAAAAAAGAAGAAATTGAGTACTTTGTCTATAATCATAATATGGTTTTTCAGCGTAATGGGTTCTGTAATATCTCAATACTTGTGGGCGAATCTAGTGGCTATTTGAAATCAGGTTCCACACATCGCTTCGCTTTAGCCAAGGTTCTTGAAAGAATGTTGCTGGTATTTTCAGGGCGTGGAAAAGAAAAGGTTAAGAGCGAAGGAATAACTACTCCTGATGAGCCGGGCCTTTTATTAGACGATTCAAAGCTGCCAACAGAAAATAAGAGGCCATTCCTGGAGCTGTATGATTTATACAAAAAACTACATCAATCTTTTAAACACCCTTACCGCTTCTTTGGTAATGATTTCAAAAATGGACTCGATCACGATTACATTAGTGACGAAGAAGTGATTGAAGCCCTCGAAAAAATAGCTAATCAACAAAAATAAATATGCATACAACAGAAAAACCAAAAGAAAATCCAATTGCCCAGATTTGCGGACTGTTTACAGACCTTGCCCGCAATTACGTCGATAAAAAAGATCGACGTGAACATGGCTTGGGACGTTTTAGCTTATCTGCTTTGATAGGTTCGCTATCAGCTTATCTTTCTAGACCAGATTTTTTTAGTCCAAAAAGGCTAGCACGCTTTGAAAATCAATTCGAAAGTTTTGCTGAAGATTTACCATCTCAAATAGAAGAGGGAACTATTGTTACCATGGCTGTTCTTCCTTGCGGTCATTTCGGACATCTGCTCGACGCTTCCAAGTTTGATCTAGAAAAACATCCTGAATCACCATATCTACAGATTTTTTACACTTTACCAGGTGATAAATTAAGTGTTCCTCACGATAAGGGACCGATTTTAGCCTACACCGACTTACTTCCAGAAGAATTAGTTAAAGAGTGCAGCTTTACAGTTAAATATCCTACTCCTCAGGCAGGTCAATCTGATGATGAAATCGCCGCTCAGAACTGCCAATATCTCGTGAGTAACTTAAGACAACTTTTACAGAACACTCAAAAACTGCTTACTAACCAGGAAAAATAATGCACAAATACAATTCCAGTTTGCCTACTGCTATTGCGATTGCTGCTTCTCTTTCAATTTTGATTCCAACTCTCGCCTTTGCTGATACCATTACAGTAAACTCCAACACTGATCTTCGCACTCCTTCCGACGGCTTTTGTGAATTTGCTGAAGCTATTGACCAGGCCAATCAGCAAACTGGTGTAGATATTACTGGAGGAGATTGTGCCGCTGGAGGAGTTGGTCCTAATGACATAGTTTTTGCTATTCCTGCTGGTGCTCAGACTATTACGGCTTCTTCTGATTTCCCTGCAATCTCTTCAGAAATTCACTTTGATGCATTAACTCAAGATGGTTCTGCATCATGTTCTCCACGTAATCTCTATTTGACCATTGATGGTGCTTACGCCACTCAAAAGATCTTCTATTTCCTTTCTGGCTCTCAAAACAGTACGGTCAAAGGTTTTAATCTGTATGGTACTAATGTAGCTGCTATTGATATTGCTACTGACAATATCACAGTAACTTGTAACAATATCGGTACGGATTTATCAGGGGGCTCAATTGCCTCAAATCCAAACTCTGA
>CAUJDC010000006.1 GCA_963169815.1 Patescibacteria group bacterium
AGCAATTATCGAAAATATCGATGGTAAATATGTAGTTCAAACTACTATCAATAACTCACCTGCCGACAGAGCAGACTTGAGAAGCAAAGACGTCATTATCGAAATCGAGGGTCAATCAGTTCAAGAATTGACTATGGACCAAGCAATGGCTTTAATCAAAGGCAAAACTGGCTCAAAGCTTCATCTCAAAGTTAAACGCGACAATACTACTTTGAGCTTCGAAATTGTCCGTGAAAAAATCAGCATTGAATCAATGCACTATGAAATGTTACCAGGAAATATCAATTATCTCCGTATTGACCAATTTACTGAAGAAGGTGTCGATGAGTTCAATACTTATCTGGCCAAAATCACTAGTAGTAATTCCAAGAAGTTAATCGTCGATCTGCGCAACAATCCCGGTGGTTATTTAACTACTACCCAAACCATACTCAGTCACTTCCTCAACAAGGATCAATATGCTTTCTACACTATGGACAAGAGTGGTGAACAAACTCCATTCGGCTCATCTGGCGCTGCTGAACTCAAAGATTATAAGATTGTCGTTTTAATTAATGAAGGATCTGCCTCCGCTGCCGAAATCATGTCAGGCGCATTACAGGATTACAAACTCGCCTACTTAATTGGTACAACTACTTTCGGCAAAGGCAGCGTTCAAGAAATTACCAGCTACGACGACAATTCTAGCTTGAAATTAACTATCGCCAAGTGGCTTACTCCGCTAAAGAGAGACATTAATCACCAGGGCATCAATCCAGACAAAGAGGTTAAAATCACTGAAGAACAACGTCAAATGAGCCAAGATCCTCAGCTTGAAGCTGCCAAAGAATATCTCAAATAAAACCGGTAGAGATAAAACATTTGAATAAATAGAGCATTTTCAATCCACTGGGGATTGAGGGGCGTCGCAGAAACAATAGCGACTCCTCGAGCACTCGGCCCTCAGGTGCGAAAATAAGTGTCTTGAAACTATTCATATTTTTCCTCACTCTTGTCCTGCAGTCCTCTCAAAATGTCTTCCGGATTAGTAGTGATAATCTTGTCTTCTGTGTAAGATGCAATAATTTGAATAGCTACGTGTTTAAGTCCGGCAAAGAATAGCCCCTGACCTATACCAGAGTTCAGTAACATGTACTTTTCTCCATCAGTTAAATTAAACACTTTTTGTAAAACGTTAATTGAAGCTGGAGACTGTTTGAGCAGTAGCTGCATCGCCGAGTTAGTCACAATCGGTTTACCATAAGGAGACTTAATAAAGTCTTCCACATCCTGAGTAATAGTAGTGATACCGAGGTAATATTTACGAGCACGTTTTACTAAACCAAATAAGAATTTGGCCGAATCCTCATGCTGCATCATAGTCCAGGCTTCATCTACAATCATTAGACGTTTCTTGAGCTCTGATCTAATTCTATTCCAGATAAAATTCAAGATAATATACATAGCGATTGGACGAAGTGAATCTTCCAAATCACGAATTGAGAAAACCATCAAACCAGTCTTTAAGTCTACATTAGTAGGTTTATTGAAAATGCCTGAGTAAGTACCCTTGGTGAATTTTTCAAGTCTCTGGGCAAGTTCAGTTGCTCCATCCAAATTAAGAAGCAGGGCGTGTAAATCCTCCATTGTAGGAACAGGCAAATCGGAAGGATCAATCATTTCCATAGTTATACCCTTCAAAGCATAAACATCATTGAGCGCTTTATCGATAATACCTTCTTCAGTTGGTGTTAAACCACCCAACATAACTTTCAGTAAACCATGTAGTGAAATAATATTTGCTCTAAGCAAATCACCCGGCTGCAACTCTTCGTCCTTGAGTGGAGCAGGAAGATCGAATGGATTGATACGACGATCAGAAGTTAGTGAAACTCTGAGATATGCACCACCAACTGTCTTGGCCAATTCTTCATATTCATTTTCTGGATCGATCACAATCACATCCACACCAAGCATCAAATAACGCAAAATTTCAAGTTTTACCGCATAAGATTTACCAGCACCAGAAATCGCAAAACAAACAGAGTTGGCATTTGGCAGAGTGAATCTATCAAAGATAACAAGTGAGTCATTATGTCTATTCAATCCATAAAGCACTCCTTCATTAGAAGTAAGGTCGGATGAACTGAATGGAAAAGTTGTCGAAAGTGGGCCTGTATTCATATTTCTGTAAATTTCTAACTCATCCAAACAAAGCGGACTTGTACTATTAAAACCATGCTCCATACGTAAGTCAGAACGCTTAGTTAAAACTAATTTAGAACCAAGAATTGATTCCAGCTGTTTAGAAATATAATCAATTTTCTTTAGTTCATCGGCATAAACCGTAATATACATGGCAAATTGGAAGAATTTTTCCTGACCACGCTGAATCTCCGTACGTAATTGCTCCGCATCTTCATAGGCCGTTTCCAAGGCCGGATCGCGCACTAAACCTTTTTCAGCATTCATCGACATAGCCGCTTGCATCTGAGTAACTTTCTTAGTCAAAATTCTCATAATCTTATCCGAAGCAATCGGATAGATAAACTGAGCAATATCCATTGTTGCGTCAAAATTTACAATTGGTGAAAGCCAATTAGTATCAAGATAACGAGGATATGAATAAACCATAAACGTACGAGCATACATGCCTTCTACTCGCAGATAATTGTAATTGACCTCCATCGAAGATGGCGCAATCAAATCTCTAACAGTTGCCATACCTTCTTGGAAAATCTTTTCAGCATCCATTAACTGCTTTCTTTCAGCAATCATGTCCTGTTCTCTGGATTTACCAACAGCTGACTTAGCATAATCCCTAGCAGCTTTACTTTGTTCATAATTCTCCAAAGTAATTTCAGAATCACTAATGCCCGCAATCTTTCCTTTAGCAATTTCTTCTCTTGAAGTTTTCACTACCTTACTCAAACCAGTAGAAATACTTTCCAGTAAATTATTCTTTTGTTCTATTTGTTTGTCAGGAACAACAGCTTTAGTAGTTTCAACAGCTGCTGATGAAACATCTGACGCTATAGTATCTGCGGAATGAGGGGCAACCTCAACAGGCTTTTCTACTTTTTCGGGTTCATTAGGTCCTTTAACCTCTGCTTGTTGTGGAGTATTACTTAAGTTCTTTAACCAATCTGGCGTATCACTGCTGGCTGCTGGAGCTGTCTCTTCAGTTTTTTCTTTGACTTTTGATTCAGAAACTTCAACCTTTGTCTCAACTGCTGGTTGGTCTTCAATGCCTTCAAATTTCAAACCAGCTAATTCTGCTTCAGCCTTTTTAGCTTTTTCATCTTCAATACTGCCAGTCACATTATCCAAAACAATTCTACCGTCATCATCAAGCTTGGCTTGAGTTTCATGATTTTCTAGAGCCTTGATCTTATCCAATGGAGATGCCACAGCAACATTAGTAGCTGGCGTTACTGCCGCAGCTTGAGTTGACTGAACAGCAGTTTGATCTAAAGCATATTGGTTATTTTTCTCTTGTGCTTTCTTCAACCAGCTTGGCGTCGCATTATTGTCAGCTCCATTATCGTCACTGTGAGCCGTGTTCTGGTTAGTATTATTATCTGCCATAAAATTGGTCTTTGGTCTTATTTCTCAAATAATCATATTATTTTACCAAAAAATAGCCTTTTTTTCAATTGGCCATGAGCAACTCATATGATAAACTACAGCCGGTTTATTTTGTAGTTAAGTAAAAATGGCAGAAAATAGCACAAATCAAGAAAAATCTCCTTCTCCAGAATCGGCTAAAGGTAGCGGCGAATTATTCAAAGATTATACATTACGCAACATTACGAACGAAATGGAAAGCTCTTATTTAGATTACGCCATGAGTGTGATCGTTCAAAGAGCGCTTCCAGACGTTCGCGATGGCTTAAAACCAGTTCATCGCCGCATTCTCTATGCCATGCATGGTATGGGGCTAAGATCTGGCTCATCTTTCCGTAAATCAGCCAAAGTAGTAGGTGAAGTACTTGGTAATTACCATCCACACGGTGATGCTCCTGTTTATATGGCCATGGTTAGAATGGCCCAGGACTTCGCTATGAGATATATGCTTGTACATGGCCAAGGTAACTTCGGTTCAGTTGATGGAGACAATCCAGCCTCTATGCGTTATACCGAGGCCAAAATGGCTAAAATTTCTGATGAAATGTTAGCTGATATTGAAAAAGAAACTGTTGAATGGGCTGATAACTATGACGCTTCAACCAAAGAACCTCGTGTTCTTCCAACTAAAATTCCCAATCTACTTTTAAACGGCACATCTGGTATTGCCGTAGGTATGGCCACTTCTATTCCTCCACACAACCTCAAAGAACTTTGCGAAGGCATTCTTCATTTAATGGACTCTCCAGATGCTACGATTGATGATTTGATGAAATACGTGAAAGGTCCAGATTTCCCTACTGCCGGAGTAGTTTATGACATTGACGCCATTCGCAATGCCTATTCAACTGGTCGTGGTGGTGTAGTTATGCGCGCCAAAGCCGAAATCGAAGAACGTAAAAATGGCCGTTTCCAAATCGTTATTACTGAAATTCCTTATCAGGTAAACAAAGCTGACCTAATCACTAAAATAGCTGATTTAGTTAGAGACAAGAAAATCGTCGGTATTAGCGATATCCGTGATGAATCTAAAAAAGACATTCGTGTAATTATCGAACTCAAAAAAGAAGCATATCCAAAGAAACTCCTGAATCAACTCTACAAGATGACTCCGATGCAGAGCACTTTCAATTTCAATATGATTGCCCTGGTTGATGGCTTACAGCCAAAACTTTTGGATCTTAAGCAAATTTTAGAACACTTTATTGCTCATCGTAAAATTGTTGTTCGCCGCCGTACTGAATTCGATCTAGCTGTCGCCAAAGCAAGAGCGCATATTCTTGAAGGTTTAAAGATTGCCCTTGATCATATCGATGAAATTATTGCTGTAATCCGAAAATCTGAAACTAAAGAAGAAGCACATGCAGCATTAATGAAGAAATTCAAACTTTCTGACCTCCAATCCAAAGCTATTTTGGAAATGAGACTTCAAACGCTCGCTGGCTTGGAAAGAAAGAAAATTGAAGATGAACTCAAAGAAAAACTCGATTTAATTGATGAATTAGAAGGCATTTTAGCAGATGACAAGAAAATCACTAAAATTGTTAAAGCTGAAACGAAAGAAGTGGTTGAATCTTATGGAGATGAACGCAAAACTGAGATTAATGAAAATCCAGTCGGCAAATTTTCTAGCAAGGACACAATCCCAAACGAATCAATGGTGGTAATGATGTCTCGTGAAAACTATATCAAGAGAATTCCATCTAATACTTTCCAAACTCAGGGCCGCGGTGGAAAAGGTATTATCGGTGCTACTACTAAAGAAGAAGACGAAATCAGCATTCTCTTCCAATGTAACAATCACGACGAATTACTCTTCTTCACTAACCTCGGACGTGTCTTCCGTCAACCAGTGTACGAATTGCCTCAAGCTTCACGTACCGCCAAAGGTACGCCAATAGTGAATCTCTTACAATAGATGGAAAAAGAAGTTGTTACAGCTATTCTTCCTACAGGTGAAAAACTTACTGGCTCTCATCTTTTCATGTGTACTACTAAAGGTACAGTTAAAAAGACTAAAGTTGAAGACTTCGCCAATGTACGTAAATCTGGTTTAATTGCGATCAAACTTCGTGATGGAGATATGCTGCACTGGGTTAAACAGGTCTCACCAAAAGAAGAAGTATTTGTAGTAACTAAACTCGGCAAATCAATTCGCTTCCAGGAAGACAATGTGTCAGCTACAGGAAGAGCTTCTATGGGCGTACGTGGCATCAAGGTTAAAGAAGGTGATGAAGTGGTTGATATGGATATTATTCGCTCTACTGAAAAGACTGATCTCTTGGTAATCATGGAAAATGGTCTCGGTAAATCATCCCCTATCTCTGAATACCGTGTCCAAACTCGTGGCGGTACAGGAGTCAAAACAGCTAATATCACAGCTAAAACAGGTAAAATCGTTGGAGCAAAAGTAGTTCCTGAAGGCTCAACTGATGATTTGATTATCATTTCTAAACAAGGCCAAGTTATTCGTCTCAAACTCAGCTCAATCCCTAGCCAGGGTCGCACAACTCAAGGTGTTTACCTGATGAGAATGAATGATGGCGATGTCGTCGCATCCACTACTATAGTAGAAGAAACCAAAAAAGTTGATCGCGCTACAGAAGAGCCTGAAGAAAGTGAAAAAGACGGTCAAACTACTATCAAATAATTTCGCTTGCTAAAATAACTCTTTATCATTAAAATTCGCTTACTTTTAAGTCAAAAAAGCCATGAAAGACAATATTCACCCAAAACTCAATAAAGTAGTATTCCTCGACGTAATGAGCGGTGCGGAATTCGTTACTACTTCTACACTTCGTTCAGAAGAAACAAAGCAGATTGACGGTGTTGAACACTTTGTAATCAGAGTGGAAACATCATCAGCTTCTCACCCTTTCTATACTGGCAAACGCCGTAATGAAGTTAGAAACGACCAAGTTGCTAAATACCTCGCGAAAGTTGCTAAAGCTCAAGAAAAGAACACTCCAAAAACAGTGAAAGCAAAATCAGAAGATGGTGAAGAAAAGCCAGTCAAAAAAGCTACTACTCGCAAGAAGAAAGCTTAGATTCAAAGCTAAAACCCCCCGCTTGCGGGGGGTTTTTAAAATCCCAAAGCCATGTTTGAATTTCAAATCCTAGTCAAAGATCCAAATAGCAAAGCCCGTCGTGGAGTCTTCAATACTCCTCATGGACAAATTCAAACACCTATTTTCATGCCCGTTGGAACACTTGGATCAGTTAAAGGAGTTTCTCCAGAAGAATTAAAAATGGTGAACTCTCAAATCATCCTAGCCAACACCTATCACCTTTATCTACGCCCAGGAGATGAACTCATTCGTAAAATGGGTGGCTTACATAAATGGACACAATGGGATGGTCCAATTCTGACTGACTCTGGAGGATTTCAGGTTTTTTCCATGGGTAAAGGCACAAAAACCGGTAACAATCGAGTTAAAATCAGCGAAGAAGGTGTCGAATTCAAATCCCACCTCGATGGCAATAAACATTATTTCACTCCAGAAAGAGTTATAGATATAGAACACAATCTGGGAGCTGACATAATTATGGTTTTGGATGAGTGTGCTCCTCATAACAGTGAAAAAAGTTATGCCAGAGCTGCCTTAGAAAGAACTCATCGCTGGGCCGAGAGATGCGTTAAACATCACAATGAATTAGAAAAACAAAAAAACGACCGTCCAGCTCAAGCACTTTTCCCTATCATTCAAGGAACTTTATTTGAAGATCTGCGTATCGAGTCAGCTCAATTTCTAAGTAGATTAAATACCCCAGGTATTGCCATTGGTGGACTTTCCGTAGGAGAAGAAAGATCTGAAATGTATCGAATTTTAGATATTTTGGAACCTCATTACCCAGCTGAAAAACCGCGTTATCTAATGGGCGTTGGTACGCCTATTGACTTGTTGGAAAGCATTGAGCGTGGAGTTGATATGTTTGACTGTGTGCATGCCACTAGAGTTGCCCGTCATGGATGTTTTTACAACAATCAGGGCCGCCATCAAATTAAAAATGAGACCTATAAAATGGATGAACTCCCACTTGATCCAGAAGACCCAAATAACCCAACGTCAAAATTTAGTCGGAGTTATATTCGCCATCTGGTCAAGGAAAATGAAATGCTTGGCGTTCGACTATTGACCTTAAATAACCTATACTTCCTTTTGAAACTGATGGAAAAAATCCGTAACAGTATTTCAGCCGGAACCTTCAGCACATTTAAAAAAGACTTCTTGGCTAAATTCCAGGAAGACACAGTCTAAAACAAAATGATTGCTTATCTGAAAGGGAAAATAATTCACAAGGACTTAAGTTCTATCATTGTCGAAAACAATGGTATTGGTTACTTGGTAAATTTGCCAAAAACACTTCAGGAAAAAGCCCAACTGAATTCAACTGATAGCTTTTTCATCTATACCAAAGTCCGCGAGGATGATATCAGCTTATTTGGTTTTGCCAGTTCTGAAGAACTCGACTTCTTCAAAACTTTAATTAGCGTAAATGGCATCGGCCCAAAGACCGCCCTGGAAATTCTTTCCAATGACAGCAATCAGATCAAAAATGCCATCGTTCAAGAAAATGCCGCATTCCTCAGCAAAATTCCTGGCATTGGTCGTAAGAGTGCTGAACGTTTAATTGTTGAACTCAAGAACAAAGTTCAACCTTCAGAGCTGCAAATTATTTCTGATAGTCTAGAAGCGAAACTAGAAGAAGTTATGTCCGCCCTGATCGGTTTAGGTTACCAAAGATCAGAGATTTATCGTGTTATCAAAGCAGCTCCTGCCGAGCTGACAGAAAGTGAAGAGCTAATCACCTTTTTTCTTAAAAACATTTAAAATATGTGTGGAATTTTTGCTTACCTGGGGCCAAAAACCAATGCTCCAGAATTGGTAATCGAGGGTTTAAAAAAACTTGAATACCGCGGCTATGACTCCTGGGGGGTTGCAGCCCAAGCAAATAACAGAATCGATTCCTGCAAAAAAGTTGGCAAAATTTCCGCCTATCAAGTCGGTGATCATAATTTTGCTGCATCAAGCTTGGCCATTGGCCATTCACGTTGGGCCACGCATGGAGGTGTAACTGAAGCCAACGCCCATCCACATTTCAATGCCGATCACTCACTTGCCCTTGTTCACAATGGCATTATCGAAAATTACGCGGAAATAAGAGCGGATTTAGAAAGCAAAGGTCATAAATTTGTCAGTCAAACTGACACTGAATCAATTGTTCATTTGATTGATTTCCATTTAAAATCCATGTCTCTAGAAGAGGCTGTAAAAAAAGCAATGAGTGAAATGCATGGCCGTTATGCCATTCTTCTAATCAAGGCGGATGAACAAAAAATCATTGCTGCGCGTCGTGGTTCACCGCTGATTATTGGCATAGGTCAGGGGGAATTTTTCGTAGGCTCAGACATCCCAGCCTTCCTCGAATACACCAATCAGGTTAACTACCTTGATGATGATCAAATGGTCATTATAGATCAAGAAAAAGCACAGTTTTATGATCTAAAAACTAACTCACCAATTGAGAAACGCCTCATAACTATTGAGTGGCAAGCTTCTCAAGCGGAAAAAGGAGATTATCCTCATTTCATGATTAAAGAAATCATGGAACAAAAAGAGACTATTCGACGCGCTTTGGAACAGGATGATCAGGAAATTCAAAAAATTGCCGAAGCCATCAAAGGGGCGTTTGGCACTTATTTAGTTGGGTGTGGAACCGCGGGGAAAGTTTGCTTGGCAGCGACCTATCAATTTTCTCACATTGGTCATCGTCACGTAAACTTTGCTGTAGGATCAGAATTTTCCAGTTTACAGGATTTCATCAAAGATCGTTCCCTAATGATTGCCGTATCCCAAAGCGGTGAAACCGCCGACACCTTAGAAGCCATTCATGCCGCTAAATCGAAGGGCGCTAAAGTTTTATCTATCATTAATGTTAAAGGTTCAACTATGGATCGCGAATCCGACTTTGCCTTACACATCAAAGCAGGTCCTGAAAAAGCTGTAGCTTCAACCAAAGCAACCACCGCCCAAATGGCAGTACTAACCCTACTCGCCTACGCCTGTGCCGGCCGCCTCGAAGCAGGTAAAAAACTGCTTCTCGATACCCAGAGTCAAATCAATGATATGCTCAATCCCCGCTATGAAGATCACATCAGAACACTAGCAGACCAAATAGCCAAAGTTGAGTCCATGTATATTATTGGCAAAGGAGTTAACTATGCCATAGCCTTAGAATCTGCTATCAAACTGCAAGAAATTTCTTATATACACGCTGAAGGCTTTGCCAGTGGTGAACTCAAGCATGGCCCTATTGCCTTGATCAGCCAAAGCACTCCCGTTATAGCACTGATCTCCAATGACCAAAGCCGCAAAGACGTATTAAATAACTGCCAGGAAGTAAAAGCGCGTGGCGCTTATGTCATCGGTATTGCGCCAGAAAACGACGCTGTTTTTGATTTCTGGATCAAAGTTCCAGATGCTGGCGAAGCACAAGGAATAGTAAATATTATCCCAATTCAATTACTAGCCTATCACTTGGGACTACTGCGCAAAAATGACCCAGACATGCCTAGGAATCTCGCTAAGAGCGTAACGGTTAAATAGATCTACAGAAAAAATTCATTTTATGTTAAAATACAAGGATATGTTTAAATCCTTAAATCGAGCATGAATAATTTCTTTTTTGGAGCATCACTATCAGCTCATCAAAGCGAAGGAAATAATATCCACTCAGACTGGTGGGACTTTGAAGAAAAAACTTTAAAACCAGCTGGTAAAGATGTCTCCGGCCAAGCTACCAATCACTGGGAAATGTATGAAGAAGATTTTCATCTTGCTCACCAGATTGGCCACAACTCTATTCGTGTATCTCTAGAATGGGCAAAAATTGAACCTCAACAGGGGCAAATCGACTATGAAGTTCTCAAGCATTACAAGAGAGTTTTTGAATCCATTTCCAAGAATAAACTCACGCCATTTGTCACCTTGCTACATTTTACTTTGCCGAAATGGTTTGCTGATATGGGTGGATTTGAAAACAAAGAAAACATCAGGCACTTCATCAATTATTGTAAACTGATTGGTACAACATTCCGCGAAGAATTGAAGTATATTATCACTATCAATGAACCAGAAATTTACGCTTATCACGGTTACTTGATCAAAAAATGGCCTCCGCTCAAAGGTAATTGGAATCTTTTCAATAAAATCATCAAGAATTTAGCATTCGCTCATAGACAGGCTTATGAAGACCTTAAAGCCATCAAACCAGATTTTCAAATCGGTGTGGCAAAAAACAATCAGGTCTTTCGTCCAGACCGTCCTAATAACATTCTCGATAAACTGATTGCAAACTTTTTCCGCAGACAATGGAATTTCAAATTTTTAGATTATGTTAAAAAACATCAGGATTTCATTGGACTCAATTATTATTTTTATCGCTGCGTGAGAGCCGATGTTCACTTGGTGGAACAATACTGCCAAATTTCTTACCCTACTTCTCGCAAAACCGATATGGATTGGGAAGTGTATCCAAAAGGTCTTTACTTGATGATTAAAGAAATTAACAAA
>CAUJDC010000007.1 GCA_963169815.1 Patescibacteria group bacterium
AAGAGTATTTGCTGTTTGTCCATGGCTTCACGGAAATTAAAGGCAGACTTGGTCTGACCAATGGTATTTCTCATGATTGAGTTAGTGATAAATGGACCAAACTTGGAAGAGAAGTAAGGAATCATTTCTTGCTTCTCACGATCTCCTGTATGAGCATATTCATGGTCCCAGAATGATTTAACTATCGGGTTTTTAATTTTACTGACTTTGTATTTCATAAATTCGTCATCAACGAAAATACGTGGCACATCAATCAAAGTAGCGCCTTCATCCTGATCTTCCATTAAAGTTAAACAGGCGTTACGGAAATAATGCTGAATACGTGGACCAAAAATTTCATCACCGAAAAGCTTAATGAAGATCTCAGTGGCTTGGCTGGAAGCCATGTCCATTTCTTCTGGGGTTTTAGCTTCGAGCATATTTAAGCCCATAGGTCTGTCTGTATCTGCTGGATTAAAAACCACACAGTCTTTCGCCCTTTCTTTGGGAACAAATGTTACTAATTCTTCAATTAAATCTCCATGTGGATCAATTACACCTACACCGTCGCCAACCTGAATGTCCTGTCTGGCCAGGAAACTTAAAAAAACGGATTTTCCCGAACCAGATTTTCCAATGCAGTAATGATGTCTAGTACGATCTTTTCTGAGCATTCGAATTTCTTTTTTCACGCCACGATGGACATTGTAACCGAGTAAAATACCTTCTTTTGGGATTTCGACAGGTGCAGGAAGAACTTTGTATGGTAACCAGTTGATGCTTGGAGTGTGATTGTATCTACTGCAAGGTAAATGATAAATGGAAGTAATTTCTTCTGGTCCCATGATATTATTTTTTTCTCCAAAAATCCAAAATTTGGTATCAATGTAACGACCCTGATAATTGTGGGCCATAATAGCATTGTTGATAAAATCTATAGGGATGACCCTTCTGGTTTGGAACCAGTTTGAAGATTCATCACGGAACATGCTGAAAGCCAAACTGACATTATTGGTAATTTCCTCTGCTCTATGACTGGTTTTGGCTGAAGCAAAGTAACGGATAACTGTTCTATACATTGGTTGAGCTGCCTTTTCACCCATTTTCTTTGACCTTTCCTCGAGTGGTTGAAGCATGCGGACAAAACCGGTCTGACTATCTGGTTTTTCTTTGATAACTTTTTCATAACCAAAGAATAACCCGACAATAATTGAATTCAAAAAACCTAGACCCGGAATTGAAAACTTTTTAATACTTTTGCCTTTAAATAATATTGAAGCGTTGTGTTCGATTAGGCGATTGTACTTACGACTGCGTATTGGTCTCATAGTTACTTGAATGCCGGCGATTTCGTCATCTTCTAATTTTGAAAAGATATTAGTTAGATCATTAATAGGATCGTTTTCGGTTTGTTTGTAAGATTTGAATGGAAACCAGAAAGGTTGAGTAAGATAAGCAAAGTATAATTTTAATTTATTACCCTTTTCAGTTAATTGGTATTTCTCCACAGGAATAATATCTGCATTTGGATAATATGAAGTGATCTGTTTTTCTAAAAGTTCACGATAAACTTTTGGAGTTGCTAGGTAAAAATCAATTAATTTTTTTTGAGCAACTATTTCAAAGGAGATAATATTGGAATCAAAAAGCGTTGTTTTGATAATATTTCTTAAACTGAGTTCAGAAATTTCATGGATATTACGAAAACACTGTTCCATGACGCTAACTTTTTCTTTAAAGTCTTTTTCTTCTTTTTTTTCATTGTCCTTCTGAGAGTCTTCACGTGGTACGCGTATTTTTAAGTAAACGTTGCTCTGGTTTTGCCAGGAAATAAAGATCGCTTTAACTGTCCATCGAATTATGCGAAAACAAATGCCAATTGAAATAACCCAGATAAGCAAATTGATCAGACCAATGGTCCAATCTCCTTGCGTTATTTGTTCGATGGGATTTACTATTTCTGGCATTTTTTTATTTTTATCTTATTATTTTAGCACATTTAAGCCATTTTTTCGATTAAGTAGGCTTTTAAATCAGTTGTTTTAATGCGCTCTTGTGTCATAGTATCACGATGGCGAATTGTTACTGTCTGATCCTCTAAAGTCTGGAAATCGAAGGTTAAGCAGAAAGGTGTGCCTATTTCGTCCTGGCGACGATAACGTTTACCAATAGAGCCTGAAGTGTCAAAATCTATTCTAAAGTTCTTAATTAGCTCGTTGGCAAGCTCTTGCGCTTGTTCATTGAGTTTGTTAACTAAAGGTAAAACTGCGACTGTAATTGGGGCAATTTTAGGTAAAAACTTCAGAACTACCCTGGTTTCGTCATTTTCTACTTTTTCTTCGTGGTATGAACTTAGAAGTATGGCGAGGGCGAGTCTTCCTACACCAAAACTGGGTTCAATTACGTGTGGCGTGAGTGTTTTGTTGGTGTATGGGTCGAGGTAAGTGAGTTTTTGGCCAGAGAATTTTTCATGCTGTTTGAGATCGAAATCAGTTCTGTATGCACCAGCGGCAATCAATTCAGACCAGCCAAAAGGATATTGGAATTCTACATCAGTTGTTCCTTTGGAATAATGTGAAAGCTCATCTGGATCATGGTCACGCAATCGAACACGTTTTTTATCAATGCCTAATTTTTCAGTAACGAAGTCCATGCTGTCGCTTTTCCATTTCTTAAATAGATCTTCCCAAGGAGTTTGTTCTGGATCAAAGAAATATTCGATTTCCATTTGTTCGAATTCCCGTGTGCGGTAGATAAAATTGCCCGGAGTTATTTCATTTCTAAAAGCTTTACCTATTTGAGCTATACCAAATGGTAATTTTTTTCTACTAGTTTCTAAAACATTTTTGAAATTAACAAAAATACCTTGAGCTGTTTCTGGTCTCATATAGATATCTTTGCCTTCATCTTCAACCACTCCTTGTTTGGTTTTAAACATTAGGTTGAATGCTTTTGGCTCTGTCCAATCAGATGATTTGCAATTAGGACAAGCGATTTTTTTCTCAGCAATGAAAGCCAATAAATCTGTGGGTGGAGTTTTTTCACCGGCCCAGTTTTTTGGTCTTTCATCTGAAGAGTTCTCATGAGCCCATTTTTCTACCATTTTATCGGCTCTTTCTCTAGCTTTGCACTTTTTACAATCCATTAAAGGATCGCTGAAGCCTGCGACGTGACCAGAAGCTTCCCAAACAGTAGGATTCATCAAAATGGCTGAATCAAGACCAACCATGTCCATTCTTTTTTCAACGAAAGTACTCCACCAAGTGTCTTTAATGTTTTTGATCAGTTGGGATCCGAGTGGGCCGTAATCCCAAGAGTTAGCGAGTCCACCATAAATTTCAGAACCAGGAAAAATAAAACCACGACGTTTGCAAAGGGCGATGATCTTTTCCATCGTTACTACTTCTAGCATATTTAATTTGAATTATTAGATTTATTCTTGTTTCTCCAATCGAGCATGGCATTGGACAAAACATTCATCAAACTCTCAGCAGTGCGATGTGTAAGATTCACTCTGCTGACTAATTTAATTGTTGCTTCTGGCAGATTCGGTATCATGTAGCCGAAGTCCAAAATTACTTCATTGTTGTTAACATGTATGGAAATGGCATTGGAGAAAATCCCCTGCTCCATTTGTGACTCAATCTTTAAATTGATTTTATTTTGTTCGTTCATCCTGTTTTTGCTTATTCTTATTTGCTAATTGTCCACAGGCAGCTGCAATGTCCTGTCCCATAGTGACTCTAACTGTAACACTGATGCCGTTTTTTTGTAAGATATTTTTGAATTTAATAATGTTTGTTTTTTCACTGCCAGTGATGCCGGCAATGTCAGTTGAATTGTAAGGAATAATATTGATATGAGTTAATTTGCCATTGCTAATTTTTGCCAATTCTTCAGCGGTTTCAGGTTGGTCGTTGATGCCGTTTAACATTACATATTCAAAAGATACCCGTCTGTGAGTTTTTGCAGTATAGGCGTTGATTGAATCGAGTAATTCATCAATTTTCCAGCGACGGGCAACGGGCATGATGGACTCACGCATAGGCTGAGTAGGAGCATGCAAAGATAGTGCAAGATTAACCTGGAGAGGTTCATCAGTTAGTTTTTTTATACCATCGACAATACCGGAAGTAGAAAGCGTGATACGACGAGCAGCTAAGTTTAGATAATCTGGATGATTGAGCATGCGAACAGATTCTAGAACATTGTCATAATTCATAAATGGCTCTCCCATACCCATGTAAACGATATTGGAGATTGATTCACTTTGTTTTAATAAGTGAATATGAAAATAAAAAACCTGATCAAAAATTTCCTCTGCAGTTAGATTTCGGCCAAATTTCATTGTACCGGTCGCGCAGAACTTACAGCCCATCTGGCAGCCTGCTTGGCTGGAGATACAAATTGAATTTCTGCCGTCTTTATAACGCATTAAAACTGCTTCAACTTTTTGTCCGCCATTTATTTCAAAAAGGGCTTTTTCAGTGTTTTTTTTTGAAGAAACTATATGCAATACTGGTTTGATACTCAGCACTGGCAAAGCTTCAATGAGCTGTTGCTTTAATTCCACAGGTAATACCTGAATTTTGTGATAATCTGTTTTACCTTCTTTAAAAACTGCGTGTAAGAACTGTTTTACTCTAAATTTTGGAGCGCCGAGTTTTTGGAAAACCTCTGACACTTCTTTAATTGTCTTCATGGACTGTTGTATGGATTCTAACAACAGAATTTTAGGGGCTTTTATGCTCTTTGTATAGAGAAAATGTGAAAATGATATAAATTCGGTTTTTGACAATTGTGAGTAATAGAATATTTTCTATTCTTAACCTCAAATTTATGACATTAGTAATTGTTTCAAAAACACTTAGGTCAGCGATAGGTTTGCAAAATGCTTTAAGGCTGGAAAGCCTAAGTTGCACCGCCATGAGCTTAGACAAAGAAGAAAAACTTATTGATTATTTTCAGTCGTTGGAGGTTCTACCCAGAGCAGTTATACTAGATAGATTGAATTGGAACCTTGATTTAATTTCAGAATTTTTTAGCAAAACTGAAGTATTTATCATTACTGATAAAATTGAGCTAGTTTGTTTTTCTGAAAATATTTTTGAAGAAATTTTGATTAGAGTTTATTTTGCACCGATTAATTTACAAATGTTGGCAGACGATATTAAGGCTGTTACTAGACTTAAACATAAATTGGTGACTGGACTTTTAATTTTTGATAGCTTTCAAATAAATCTGAACACTAGAACAATTTCTGACGGCAAAAAAGAAGTTGCTTTAAGAAATAAGGAGTTTGATCTGTTAGCTTATTTAGCTAGAAACAAAGGGAAAGTCGTTAGCAGAATAAATATTTTGGAGGAAGTTTGGGACATGAATGCTAGTGTATTGACTAATACGGTTGATGTTCATGTTAGTAGAATTAGAAATATTTTTAAAAAAGAATTTGGTGTAAATCCGCCAATTAAAACCATTCCTTGCAGTGGATACATAATTAATTAAATTTGAGTTTGCTTTTTTAAAAGAATAGATTAAAAATGTTGCCAGAGTTGCTAAATTAATAATTTGGCTTTTGATTTAAAAACACATAAAATTTAAAACTAAAAATATGTCGATTACAACAGTAGAAAGCTTTGTTAAGAATATAGAAAATTTTCTTTTACTCCTTACACAAAAAGAAAGATTTGTAGTCGAAAGAAGATTCAATTTGGATCAAAAAGAAAAAGCAACTCTCGAAGAAATTGGGCAAAAATTTTCTGTTACTAGAGAAAGAATTAGACAAATTGAAAAAAATGCTCTGAACAAATTAAGAAGAAATTTAGAAAACTGCCCATTAATTGATGCAGGTAATTTAGCTTATGAATACGTTGAAAGTTTTGGTGGAGTGGTTAAGGAGGACAATTTGATTGCTAAGATTTTGAATATTAAACCTGAATATAGCAAAGAATCGCTTCAGTTAATTTTTTCTATTGATAAAAGATTAGCCAGAATCCCAAACACAGTTTCTTTTCATCCTTATGTGAAAATGATTCAGCTATCTCAAGCAAGCTTGGAAAACGTTTGTCGTCTGGCTGTAGAAGCTCTTGGCAAAGCTAAAAGCACTATGCTTGTCGACACCCTTGCTAAACAAGTATTAAATGACAAAACTTTACAATTATCTCAAGACGCTTTCTTGTCATTAATACAAGTTGATAAAAAAATTAAACTGATTGATGAAAAAACTGTTGGTCTTTATGAATGGAGAAATATTAATCCACGCACATTGAGAGACAAGATTTTCTTTGTTTTAAGAAATCAAAAAGAGCCTATGCATTTTGTTGACATTGCCAATAGAATTATTGAGTCAGGTTTTGATAAGAAAAAAATCAACTTGCAGGCAGTTCATAATGAACTGATCAGACATGATGATTTTATTTTAATCGGAAGAGGAATTTATGGTTTGAGCGAATGGGGCTATAAGAGTGGTACTGTAGCGGATGTAATTGCCAGAATACTTGGAAATAAAGACTCTATGAGTCAGGAGGAAATTGTCGCGGAAGTCCTAAAACAAAGAAAGGTTAAACCGATCACCGTGATATTGAGTTTGAAGAACAAATCTCAATTTATGAGAGTTGGTCGTAAGCAATATGCTTTAAAAGGAGCTTAAATTTTGACTAAATTACCCTTAAGAGGACTATTTTGCTTGATTTTGAGATAGTTCTCTTTTATTTGTTGATAAATTTGTTTCTCTGATTCTTTATTGGCTTTGACCAGAGATTTCGCAGCGTAATTCATTGCTATAACGTTTTTCTCATCTATTAAAAGTATTCTTTCGCAAAGTTGAATGGCACTGTCATAACTTTTTTTGATGTACAGAGTTTTAATTTCTTCAATTGTCTTGAAAATAAAATCCTTCTGGCTTTCTATTCGATATTCCTGATAACGGTTTTTTGTTTTAGTAATTAAATTTAATACTTTTTGGTTTTCACTGTCTATCTTTTTTAACTTTAATAAAAAAATAATTGTGTCTTCGTACTTTTGGCTATTTAACAAACCGTCATTTTCTTTAAGCAATTTCCCAATCCAAATTTGCTTAACTTTTTGTTTGAGCGAATTGATGTGTGCTATATCAAAATTGCTTGTGGTGAATTGATCCAATTTAGTCAGTGTTTTTTCAAAATCTAAAGTTTCTCCCTTTTCTTTTACCTCTTTTTCTAGATCTTTAATGACGGCATTTCTTTTATCTTGATATGAGGCGTCCATCATTTTTTTGGCAGCAACAATTTTATCTCCTATGATGGGAAAATCATTGATGTAGGTTTGAAGTGGAGCAATTTTGCCTAGATATTCTTCATACTTTCCTTCCTTAAGCAACTTTTCCAAATTATTAAGTTCTGAGACAATTGCTCTTTCATTATGCCTTTTTACTTCGTTTTCTATTTTATTTTTTTGTTTAATAAACCCGCCATTCTCTGGGTCCAAGGCGAGAATTTGATTGACCAGCTTATAGGCTTCAGCCCATCTCTCACTGGCAATCATTTCATCGATTTTCTGTTTGATTTCTTTGGTTGATTCCATTTAATTTAATTTATCTTACAATTGTAGCATATTCTTGGCTTAATTTCATTCAAAAGTACTCTTTTTTATGCTATAATGAGTTTAGTTATGGACAATAAAGCTTTAAAATTAGGTAATAATGTAGAGTCTCAAGAAACTTTGGAGTCATCCTTAAAAGATTTAGGCACTTCGACAGAAGTAGTTGAGGCTAAGGAGTCTATTGCACGTAATATTGATCAGACGGCTGAGGATTCCGCAGAGGGCCAATTTAGTGAAAACAATAAAAAAGATAGTGGCAAATACAATCAAGCTGCGAATGACAATGCTGTTAAAGCGGAGGCCAGGGTAAAAACACTTCCTAGCGTGTCTGTCATGAAAGAACAGACTATTACAGCTATTGAGCAGGAATTAGCCAAAACTCAACAAGAAATTGAGCAAGCATTGTCTTCTAAGGTGGTTCCTTTTGAATTAAATGAAAAAGTACGCCGAGCAAGATTCCTTAATGGATTACTTGGAGAATTAAAGAGAGCGGTAAAACTTGCTGAGGATTTTGTCATGAATCTATGGAAGCAGTACGTTCAGGGAAGGAAGAATTAGCCTTTAGCTTTACGGCTCTTTTGAGTGATGTTGAAATCGAGACGCTTATTTAAGATGAGTCTGGTTTGTGCATCTATGGCAGGAATTGCACTCAAACAAACTGAAACTATTGGAACTAATAACCATTGTAAGAATAAGCTGACTTTTTTCCAAAGACTCTTTTGACTTTCAAATGGAATAATTCTGGCACTGATAATAATACAGATGATAATACCTATTGAGGCGATATTCATCAGATTGCTCATCATGATTGGCAAATTGTGGCTAAGGACTGTGTCTCTAAAAGCGCTATTAACAATACTTGGTACTGCTCCTGCAAATAATAAAATTACTGGTCCAGTAGCCCAAAAGAAAACGCTTTCTAAAAAGTGTAAGCATTCGTAAACTTTTCTGCTTAAAGGAATTTCTTTGGCAGCCAACATATTGAAGACTATATATGGAAAATCGCTAACTCCCCAAGCCCAACGTCTGAGTTGTTTATACTGACTTTTAATAGTGGCTAAATAGGAGTCACTGAGTACCGCATCCATGTATACTGGGCTGTAAATATTTTCTAAATAATGTCGACCATTATAAACAAAAAATGCTGTCCAGAATTGTCTGGAGTCGTCTTGAACTACTTGCGTGTCCCAATAATCAAAATCGATAACCGATTGAAAACTCATGGAGCGAGAAGAGAAACTTTTGTTTTCATCTTTTCTGAGACTGACTGAGAGTTGCCAAAATGAACAAGAAATGGCTACCAGCCTATTGAAAACAGGCACATCCCAGATATTATTGTGATAAAAAGGCACTGGTTGATACCCAACCTCTACTCGATTTTCTGTTATGCAATAACGATAAGTTAATTCACTGAGGAAATACTGACTAATAACTGTGTCAGCATCGAAACTGGATAAAATTACCTGATCATAGTTGATTTTCTTTTCATCCAAGTATTTTTTAAGTTCTTTGGCTGACCAAGTAGCATTTCCTGCTCTTCCTCTAAGCTCATTTGGCAAATTTGATGGATGGTAACTTACTAGAAAATCCATGAATTTCCAGCCGTATTCTTTTTTTAGTTGATTGTAAATATTCTCAGCACTCTCTTTTTGAGATTCTTCACAGGCAAACATGAAGATAACTTTTTTCAGATCGTAATTGCTTTGGGCATATGAGTCTAATGAGCTTTTTACCACTTCTAATGATTCATTAGCTCTAACTAGTGTGATGCAGTGAATAACTTCACTGGGTTTTAAATAACTGTTGCTTTTTTGTAGGCGAGAAACCCTCTCTAATAGCTCGGCTTTGAATGATTTACCCTTATTTTCAAGGATAAGATGATCATAGGCATTGTCGGCCAGTTGATTCAGAATTTCTGGATGTTCTAGATCAATTAACAGCTTATTCCAATCTACCTTTTGAGCTCTTTGGCTGAAATGGAAAGATTTAGATAGATTATAGGCAAAATGAAAAGTTCTAAATACCCAAATCAAGGTATACCCGATAATCAAATCTGCTGTAATTACAGGAAAAAACAGTGACCCAACAATAACCAGAAAAAAGGCTGACCAGGTTAATAATCCAGGTATCATTTCTACTAAACGCCAGTATTTGTGTCTCTTAATTAGGCTTTTGGGACTAGTCTTAGACAATTTTTGCTTATATGGATTAAAAGACCGGAATAGGTTGACAATATATTATTATTTCAGTATTATGGCAACTATTTCGCATTGGTGCTAGTGATTGGTAACATATAAACTGTTGAGTATGTCAAATTTCTTGCTTGACAACATTGTGACTAAAACATATATTCTAGCTCCGAAGCAATATTAAGAAAAAGTTATGACTCAAGACGTAACCAATGTACATACACAGGAAAAGGTTAATTTGACCGCCGTGATTGAAGACTTGTTTATGGTATTAACTACCAAAGAAAAGGATGTTATTGTGAAACGTTTTTGTTTGGACAATAAGCCTAAGCAGACTTTAGAAAAAATCGGTCAGGCTTTTTCAGTTACTAGAGAAAGAGTAAGACAAATTGAAAAGATAGCTTTGGGTAAATTACGCAGAACTGTTGAAACTACTAAACTAAGCGGCATTAATAAAACTGCCAAAGATATTTTGAAGGCTAATGGTGGCATTCTTTTAGAAAGTAAGCTTGTAGCTGAACTTATCTCTAAAATCGGTAGCACTCAGGAAGTTGAAGCTCATATTGTTAAATTGGCTCTCAATATCAATGCTGACCTGGTTAAGTTCGAAAAAACTAATGTTTACAAGCCATTCTGGAAGATGAACACTATTTCTTTTGATGATATCAAATCAGTTATTACTACTGGTATTGGTGTTTTGAATAAGAAGGGAGATACCTATAATGATGAAGAACTTGTTAAAGAAGTTCAACAGGTTTTTGCTGAAAACGGCAAACAAGTTGAGGCTAATTTTGTACTTTCTGCTATGGAAGTTGATAAGCGTGTGAAGAGAGTGGGTGAAGGTTTTGGTCTTACGTCATGGAGACATATTAATCCAAGAAGTATCAGAGATAAAGCTTATATCGTCTTGAAAAAATCTTCTGAACCACTGCACTTCGTTGAAATTGCTAACATGATTGCATCTTCTGGTTTTGATAAAAAAGTTGTTACTACTCAAGCTGTACACAATGAATTAATCAGATATGACCAATTCGTTTTGGTTGGTAGAGGTCTCTATGCCCTCAGAGAATGGGGTTTTAAAAAAGGTACAGTTGCTGATGTAATTGAAGGACTTCTTAAAAAGAAATCTCCTCTCACAAAACAAGAGATTATTGCTGGTGTTTTAAAACAAAGAAAAGTTAAAAAAGGAACTATCTCTCTTAATTTGCAAAAGAACCCTCAATTTGTACGCGTAGGTAGGGCTGTTTATGCACTCGATGATGCAATGAAGGGTGCGACTGCTTAATTAGTTGTATTTTTTAGTGGGAAGACCTATTCTCGGATAGGTCTTTTTTAGTTTCAAATATGTCTTCAATTTTTACAAAAATCATCAATAAAGAAATTCCTGCAAAGATAGAGCATGAAGATAATTTATGTATTGTTATTCATGATATACATCCTAAGGCCCCAGTTCATCTTTTAATTGTGCCAAAGAAAGAAATTGCGACTATTATGGATGCCAGTGATGAAGATCAGGCGCTGCTTGGACATTTGCTAATAGTTGCGCGAGATATGGGTAAGAAGCTTGGTTTGGAAGGATATAAGTTACAGTTTAATGTCGGCTCAAAAGGAGGTCAGGAAATTTTTCATATTCATTTGCATTTACTTGGCAGCTAACATATATTTTTAGCACTTTCTGCTGGGGTGGCGAAATTGGCAGACGCACTAGCCTTAGGAGCTAGCGCCCAAAAGGCATGGAGGTTCAAGTCCTCTCCCCAGCACCAAAAAGTTTTAACTAGTAAGTCCAATATAAGGTAAATAAAGACGACTGATCGGGTCTACATCTGATCGACTTTTCATAGTACTGCCCAAAGTGATGGTTTCGCGACCGTATTTGTCGGTGATGGAGTCAATCTGTTCGAATAAAGAGATTTGGCCTGGGGTTTCTAATTCATTTGGAAATAGCTTTGGATTTAGCTCATCTGAATGATAGAAGCCTGAAGTGATTATTCCTGAACTACGGTAAGGCAGGTCTGATTGATAAAGTAAATCGAAAGCATTTTTGACTAGTTTTACTATGGCGATCTCTGAGTTGAGTTCCTCTGGTAAACGTATTTCTTGCCCATAGGTTTTGTAGTCTTTACCGCGGAGCATTAGAGTTACGTAGGTAGTTTTAAGCTTCTTGCGACGTAGATGCCAGAAAGCCATGGAGAGATTGGTGAGAACTTGCTGATAAATAAATGCTTTGTCGGTACTAACTTTGAAAGAACGGGTGCGGGCAAGAGATTTTGGTAATTCATCTTTAGAATTTACTGGCCGGGCAGAATAGCCCGAAAGCTCCATCTGCATCTCGAGGCCTATTTTACCGAGTAGTTTCTGGAGTTTCTCTGGAGAGCTTTGGACGAATTCTAAAGGAGTGTTAATGCCATGTTTTTGAAGTAAAGCTCTGGTGTTACTACCGAAGCCCTTGATATCGCTCAAAGTTCTTGTAGCTAAAAACTTTTCAATATCTTTGGCACCGACAACTGTTAAACCATCTGGTTTTTTAAAGTTGCTGGCCGTTTTGGCTAACACCTTGGTATTGGAAAGACCAATCGATACAGTGATACCGAGATGTTTCTTGATGGTGTCTTTGATATCCTGACAGATTTCCCGGTAGGGTTTACGGTACAGGCGGCGGAGTCCTTTTAAATCGATGTAGCATTCGTCGATGCTGGCTACTTCAACGTCAGGAGTGAATTGATGAATGATTTCCAAAAAGCTGCGCTGATAAAGTAGGTAGCGACGGAAATTTCCTGGGACTACAACCACTTCAGGATGGGCTTTTTTGGCTTCCCAAATAGAAACCCCGGTTCCTATACCATATTTTTTGGCCTCGTAGCTGGAAGCGATAACGCATCCTCCGCCCATGCCAGTAACTAGAACTGGCTTGTCTTTGAGTCTTGGGTCATAGGCCTGCTCAACGGATGCGAAGAAAGCGTTGCAGTCGATGTGGGCTATGGCTGTGGGATAGGAAATTCTGTTAAGTATAGTAGGAATAGATTAAATAATATGCTTGCCTTAGCTTAGATAGCGGCGGACTGTGCCTATGACGATTCCCCAAATCTCAGTCCCCTCCTCTAATTTGATTTGATAATTCTGAGAGCTTTCAGCTTTGAGATACTTCTGGCCATTTTCTTCGATGAGACGTTTAACGGTAAAGCCGCTTGGTAAGTGAGCCACGATAATTTGACCTGGCTTGGCATCTGTTCTTTTTTCTACCAAGAGAAGATCATCTGGCATAATTCCGGCCTTTTCCATGGAATTTCCTCGCACTTTGAGAGCGAAAGTGTTAGAAGGACTGCGGATTAGATACTGATCAACGGTAAGCATTTCGCGACCAGCGTCTTCAGCTGGGGCTTGAAAGCCAGCTGGGACGCCTTCTGGGTAATATGGGATAGAAAAGGCTGCTTGAACTGCCTGCGTGATTTTACTGAAAAAATGGGGTTTTTCGGTGATACCAGTTATTTTACCTTTGGTATTTTTCTTTAAATAACCTTTTTTGATTAAAGACTGAAGATGAGAAAAGACTGTATTAGACGATTTCAGACCGAGTAATTGATTGAGGTCTCTAGTAGATGGAAAGTATCCCTCTCGCTCGTAAAAGGCCTTGATTTGACTCAATATCTGCTTTTGTTTGGGGGTTAAATGGTCTTGGGGCCAACGAACCATGGTAAATTGGTTAAATTTACCATATGATATAGAACAGTCGTTCTATTGTAAAGATGAATTATGAATTAACTATTTATTGGCTAAGAATTTATCTTTTTCGGTGTTTTGAGCAATGATGCGGCGAGTATCAACACGAGAATTTAGAATCGCTGCTAATTCCTGGCGGGTAGAAGGTCCAGCAGTTCCGGCTCCAAGGGTGGTTTCGTTAGCAATAAGTCCCCTACTTTGCTGAAATTTGAAAACTGCATGTGCTGTAACTTCTCCATAATAACCGGTTGGTTCGATGCCGAAAAGATTTAATTTCTTAAGTTCTGTTTGTAATTCTAGAACGGCTTGGCCAGAATCACCCAATTGGAGGTCACGATCCAAGAAACTAAGGCCATTACCAGCTAAGAGGATTTTTTCGGATTGAACGTCCCCTGCTGCAGCTTGTGCTACTGGAAGGAGATTTTCTTGATGATTGACGGATGGGGAAAGACCATTTAAAGCTTTGTTCAGGATTTTTCTGGTTTGAGGTCCAAAGAAACCTGCTCCAAAATCATTGTTGGAATCGATAATTTCGTAATCTAATTGGAATTTCAAAGTAGAGTTATACAAATCCTGATCAAAAGTATCATTTATAGTTTCTTTGAAATAACCGAGTTTTTGGAAATTTTGTTTGATTGTGGCAATTTCTGAATCCTGGTCGCCAATACCGTAATCAGCAGGATTGTCTACTGAAGTTACAGCAGCGGAGTGACTTGGCAGATCGGCTGATGAAATGGTTGATAAATCGATATTCTCTTCGATATTGGAATCTACTCCATAAACTACTACCTTCACATTACGACGGCCCCAACGTAAGGCACGATTAAGGCCTTCGTCTCCTGAGCCCATCCAGACATCGAGACGATTGAATTTCTGCCCTCTTTCGCCAGCAGAAACAATAGCGCCACCACGATCGTGTACGGCGACAGTTCCAATTCCTGGAATAAGCATCTTTGTTCCGAAAGGAATGGTCTTTGGAGCAGCGATCATACCAGGAAAAACTGGAGTACCGTCAGCACCATGAGTACCATTACCATTGAGCTTTTTATCTGCTTCTAGAGAGCCTTTAATATAACGCTTTTGTCCTTCTATTGGAGAATAATAAGCAGTGATAGTGAAAGTCGTCTCGTAGGGAAAGATTTGTACTTCTGAAATACTATCTTCCGCATCTTGAGCGAAAGCCATCCCTGGTGCGAGTCCGAGCAAAGCTGCCAAGATAGTGAAATGAATTTTTAATGACGAAGATTTCATCGGTAGGATTTATTGATAAATCCCATTATTATAGCATAAAAAAGACCTTAATCGGCCACACTAGCCTTGTCAGATCTAGAGGGTATTGTTTAATTCAAAGTCACTAAAAAGTCAAACTATTCGGTGATACCGATGCGACGAATAATTTCTCTTTCCACAAATTCTCTGTCTCGACCAAATTTGAGGCGGGAGAGTTGTTTAATTGCTTCACCAACTTTATCATCGCCTTTTTCTAGCCATGGGAGTGGTACTGAAATAGAGAATGGCACTGAGGGTTGGCCGTCTATAGCCAATTTAATCACCCCTTTAAAGGCGTCCAAATTGATCAAATCTTGGGCGGTGAAAGTAGGGGCCATTTCTTTATTCATGTACTCAGCATCAGTAGCACCGATTTTGTAGCACATCATAGTACCTACGTTACCGAAAACAGCGTCTTTTACCTTTGACTTGCCATCTTCCCCCTCTAATTGTGCAATATACTGATGGGCCATGTTTAAGCTGAGGCGGTATTTACGTGCTTCAGATAGAATGCTTTCGATGGAATCGGTGATGTAGTTTTGGAATTCATCAATATACATGAAGAAATCAGTGCGTTCTTTTTCGGGAATTCTTTGACGACGCAAGGCGGCCATTTGGAGTTTGGAAACAATCATTAAACCAAGTAGCTTGGAGTTGATATCACCTACTTCACCTTTGGAAAGATTCATGAGAAGAATTTTTTTGCTTTGCATAACGTCCATGAAATCGAAGGCGGACTTGGTTTGACCAAGAATATTTCTCATCATCGTGTTAGTGATGAATTGACCAAACTTGGCAGCGAAATAAGGGATAATTTCTTGTTTTTCGCGAGCACCAGTCTTGGCCATTTGATCAAACCAGAAAGATTTAACCACTGGATTTTTAACATAACTAACACGTTCTTTTTGGAAATCATCATCGGTAAAAAGACGAACTATATCAACCATGGTACCGCCTTCAGGATGCGCCATCAGAGTCAAGCAACCGTTACGGAAATAATCCTGAATACGAGGACCAAAAATTTCATTACCGAAAAGCTTGATCATGATATTCATTGAATCCAGCGCTACCAATTCTTTTTCATCGTCAGATTCAGCTTCTAATAAATTAAGGCCCATTGGGCGGGTCTGATCTGAAGGGTTGAAATAAATAACATCGTCAGCTCGAGAACGAGGGATGAATGGCAGAGTTGTGTCAATGAGTGAGCCATGTGGATCGATGATTGCCAAGCCATCATTATTGCGTAGATCCTGGCGAATCATGATTTGGAAAATGGAAGATTTACCAGTACCTGTTTGGCCAATCACGTAGAAGTGACGAAAGCGATCCTGACGTTTCATGCGAATTTCTGTAGTAACCCCACGGAAATGATTGTGCCCAAGTAGCAAACCTTCTTTTGGTAGGTTTTTTGGAGCTGGAGCGATTTTAAAATTTTGCCAATGAATGCCCGGAGTTTTATTGAAACGGATATTAGGCAAATGAAAGATAGAAGACAGTTCTTCTGAAGAAAGAATTGCCAATTTTTTATTAATGCGTTGCTTGAAGGGATAATCGAATTTTCTGAGGATGTAATCCTCAACAATCTGACGATCTTTGTAGCCTTTTACGCTGGAGAAACTATTGGCATTGGTTGAAGTATACTGCGCAAAAGTACTAACTATATTAGTTAAATTGGACTTCACTTCTCTTTCATGTTTAGAAGCACAGACAACTCTGATAATAGTTTCATAGCCTTTGCCGCTGTTTTTTTGTTCTAAATCTTTGATTTCTTCATCGGTCATTGGAGTAGTACGGCCAGCTGGTTCAGGACCTTTGTCAGACTTGTTTTCTGCTGGCATCATGAACTTGATAATACCCAAAATTAAATAGAGCGGATTGAGGCTCAACTTTTTTTTCTTTGGCTTCTGATTGACCATGTTTTTTGCTTCTTCCCGACCAGCCTTTTGCCATTTATCAACCGGTTTAATCATAATCTGCACGACTGCGCCATCATCAAAATTCAATTTAGAAAGTGCATTGGTCAAATTATTAATTGG
This sequence comes from Patescibacteria group bacterium, assembly GCA_963169815.1. Taxonomy (GTDB): domain Bacteria; phylum Patescibacteriota; class Gracilibacteria; order UBA1369; family UBA1369; genus JADLFY01. The sequence goes on from CAUJDC010000007.1 coordinate 16,769, forward strand.
ATCGGAGCTAAGTCTTTGATAACTCTTAATTGGATACATATAGTGCTTGCCCAGAGTGAGAGCTTTAGCAGCTGTGATGCTATTAGGTTTGAAAATATTGTACTCTTCAGTTTGCTCAACCATGGCATCTGGGTAGAAACCAGTGATTTGTTTTTCTATTAAACTAGATAATTCTGATGGAACTACTACATAAAAATAAATTTGATCTTCTTGGACAACATATTCTAAGGAAATAAAATCTTCACCAGTGTAATCATTCTGCCATTTTCCGGAATAAATTGAATGTATGGAATCGTAAAGTTGAGCGCCGATCGCGATAGCTTCTTTGAAGTCCTTGGCGCCAGAACTTTGGTCCTGGTCCATTTCTTCTTTAGATTCCTTTTTGGGCATTTGAACTTTCAAAAAAACCATATTCATGGATCTCTTGAGATTGTGGTAGCGCAAGATCTGCAGGCGGGTATATAAGAAAAGCAGGTAGAGCACTGCGGCTAAACCTGCGTAGATCAAGGTATTTAAGATGATATTTGTTAACATTAAGCTGATTTTGCTTATTTTTGTTTGATGGTGAGATGTAACTCGTCAATTGTTTCAGTTGGCATGGCAGCAGGTGCTCCCAGCATGAGATCTTTTGCTTTGGAATCTTTGGGGAAAGCCATTACTTCGCGGATATTTGGTTCGTCCTGATATATCATTAGCATTCTTTCGAGGCCCAAGGCTAGTCCGCCGTGTGGAGGCGCACCATAAGTGAAGGCTTCAAGTATGTGACCAAAACGGCGTTCAGCATCTTCAGAAGATATTTTCAGTAAATCAAAGATTTTTTTCTGGAGTTTTTGATCGTGAATTCTGATGCTTCCACCACCAATTTCATACCCATTGAGGACTATATCATAGGCCTTGGCAATTGTCTCCGCGGGATTTGTATCTAAAACGCTCATCTGATCATCTTTAGGCGAAGTGAATGGATGATGCGCCGCAGAAAGTTGACCTGAAACTGAGTCTTTTTCGAACATTGGGAAGTCGTAAACCCAAAGGTAGGCCAATTTATTTTTATCGCGAAGACCAAATCTTTCTGCACAAGCTAAACGAACTTGACCTAAAGAGTTGCAAGCAATTTCAAAACTGTCTGCTCCGAAAAATAGCAGGTCGCCCGTTTTAGCGCCAGATCTGTCAACGAAGGCCTGAATTTCTTCTGGTGTGAAGTGTTTAACTAAAGATGATTTTGGACCGTCTTCAGCAATTTGAATGTAGGCTAAACCTTTAGCACCGTGTACTTTGGCGAGTTCTGTTAAATCATCAATTTCTTTTCTAGTAAGTTCAAGTCCGCCCTCAACTTTGAGACATTTCACAACGCCGCCTGATTTGATAGCTCCATTGAAAACTGTGAAGGCAGTCTTTTCTGCGATATCTGAAACATCTACAATTTTCATTTCGAAACGGATATCTGGCTTGTCTGACCCGTAAGATTCCATGGCTTCTTTCCAAGTGATGCGTGGGAAAGGTTTGCTGGCGAGTTGCTTGTGAGAAACTAATTTTTCACTTAATTCAATTAAAAGTTCTTCAATTAAATTAATGATGTCTTCTTGATTAACGAAAGACATTTCCAAGTCCACTTGAGTAAACTCTGGTTGGCGATCACCACGCAAATCTTCATCACGGAAGCAGCGGGCGATTTGTACATAACGATCGAAACCAGCTACCATCAAAAGTTGTTTGAGCTGCTGAGGAGATTGTGGCAGTACAAAGAAAGTTCCAGGATAAATTCTAGATGGTACCAAATATTCACGGCTGCCTTCTGGTGTGCCCTTGATCAAAATTGGAGTTTCAACTTCGATGAAATCTTTACGATCAAAGAAGTCACGCATCATTTTTACAACCTTGTGACGCTGCACGATATTGTTTTGAAGTCTAGATTTTCGCAGGTCGAGATAACGATATTTGAGACGTAGTTCTTCATTTACATTCGATTCGTGATCGATTTCGAAAGGTGTTGTTTTGGCCGCATTCAATGTTTCGAATTCTTCAATTAGAACTTCAATTTCGCCGCTTTCCATGTTGGCATTGGCTTGACCATCTGGGCGAAGGCGAACTGTGCCAGTTATTTTGATGACGAATTCTGAGCGAGCTTCATTGGCGGAATGATGTGCTGTGGAAAAAGTATTTGGATCAGTGACGGCCTGAGTTAGTCCATAGCGATCTCTGATATCAATGAAAATTACTCCGCCATGATCTCTACGACGATGTACCCAGCCACATAATGTGACTGTTTGGCCTACATGATTTTTGTTGAGTTGATTATTTGTATGTGTTCTAAGCATGAATATAGTAAAAAATTGTGCGTGAATTTGCCTGTAAAACTTAAATCAATTGAGTAGATTTTGCAATGTTTTTAAATTGTCTGGAGTGGCTTCAAAAGTTAATTCGGTCTTAAGTTTTTTACTTTTACCCTGATCATTTAGTTGTAGTTCGACCAAGTGTTGGCCTGGTAGACTTGAAATCAATTGTTTTAAAGCAGTAAACTGGCTAGATTCAAACTTGGCGGGAACTTTAATTAACAATCTATTTGAGTTGAGTTCGAGGTTAGTTGTAGTTGAAATCGGTGCTGTTATGGTCGCGGGTGCATTTGCCGGAACATTATCTTGTTTGGACTTGGCTTCTTCCTGTTGCTTTAATTTATCTAAATCAAGGTTTGGGTGACGTTTTTGAATTTTCTCGTGTGGATTATAAACGCCACTGTCTTGTGCATTTTTAATCATAGTTTCGAGAGAAGCTGGCTTAACTTCATACACACTTAATTGGAGACCGCGACGGAATTCTAACTTCCCTTCGACGACTAAAATTTGGTCTTCTTTGATTTTGAATTTCACTTCGGCATAGGCTTTAGGGAAAATCACTAAAGAAATTTTGGATGTGGAATCTTCCAACTCAGCGTAGGCCATGGCGGCGCCCGCTCTGGTAATAACGGTTCTAATGCTGGTTAATATACCCGCAATTTTGATAGTTTTATCTAAATCTTTATTGGTTAAATCACCGATCAATTTTACCTTTCTCTTGAGATATTCTGTTAAGCCTTTGAGTGGTGAGCCAGAAACGTAAAGGCCAAGAAATTCTTTTTCTTTTTTCAAGCGTTCCATTGCGCTAGTTGGAAGTGGGACTGGCATTTTGATGCGTTCTTTGGCTGGTCCTGATTCTTCACTAAATGTGTCAAAAAGACCTGCTTGATCATCACTTTTAGAGGAAGCTTTTTCGATATTTTTGGCATAATCTGAAATCAATTCGTAATTTTCGGCCAAAGCGCGGCGATCGCCCAAATCGTCTAAGGCTCCGGCATATGCTAAACATTCAATAGTCTTTTTATTGAGTAGCTTGGCTGGTAAACGTGAAGCAAAGTCTTCCAGTGATGTGAATGGACCATGCTTGTCACGTGACTCAATAATTTGATTAATAGCACCTTCTCCCAAGCCCTTAATAGCGCTTAAACCGAAACGAATTTGTTTTTCCTTGATCACTGAAAAACTGGAAACGGATTGATTGATTGATGGCGGCAAAACATCAATACCCATTTCACTACAATCAGACATTTCTTGAGCAATTTTTTCAGTATTATCATGATCCGCACTGAGCAAAGCGGCCATTAATTCAGTTGGGAAGTGAGCTTTGAGATAGCAGGTGCGATAAGAAATCATGGCATAGCAAGCGGCGTGAGATTTATTGAAACCGTAACCAGCAAATGGCTCAACTACTTTTTCAAAAATTTCAGTTGCGTGTTTTTGACTATGGCCACAGGTGATTGCACCCTGAACAAATTTATCTTTTTGTTCAGCTAAAGCTTTCGGATCTTTTTTACCAACGGCACGTCTTAAAATATCTGCTTCTCCCAGACTGAAGCCTGAAAATTTTCTGGCTATTTGCAATATCTGTTCCTGATAAATGGCAATACCATTGGTTTCTTTCAAGATTTCCTCAAAAGACGGATCTTGATATTTAATGGTTTCTGGTTTGTGTTTTCCTTCGATATAAGTAGGAATCCACTCCAATGGGCCTGGACGATAAAGTGAAATCATCGCCACTATATCGTCAAACTTGGTTGGCTTTAATTCCTTAATATATCTGCGCATACCAGAGGATTCCAGCTGGAATACACCGGTTGTATCCCCTCTTTGTAAAACTTCGAAGGTTTTACTGTCATTGAGAGGAATTTTGGTAATGTCTATTCTTTGACCAGTTCTTTGCTCAATCAAATTTAATGCCTTTTCAATCAGGGAAAGATTCTTAAGACCAAGGAAGTCCATTTTAAGCAGCCCAATGTCTTCCAGGTATTTCATCGAATACTGAGTAACTATACCTTCACTACCATCGGTAGCTTTTTGCAAAGGCGTAAAATTAACCAAAGGTCTGTCAGCAATAATTACAGCACAGGCATGCGTTCCAGCATGACGAACTGTCCCTTCTAATTTAATGGCATTATCAAGTAAAGCTTTAGCTCTTGGATCGTTCTGGTACAAAGAACTAAGATTTGGATCTTTTTCTTTAGAAATGATCAGTGGTGTATGTTTGCCAAGAATTGGTTGTGGAACAGCCTTAGCGATATTGTCTACCTCAGAATAAGGGTAGCCCATACCACGTCCTACATCTCTAACTGCCGCTTTGGCTGACATGGTTCCGTAAGTAATTACCTGTGACACGCAATCCTTTCCATATTTGTTAATGGTGTATTCCAAAACTTCATGACGACGATGATCGGCGAAATCGATATCGATATCAGGCATGGAGACACGATCTGGGTTCAAGAATCTTTCAAATACAAGACCATGTTCAATCGGATCAAGTTCAGTAATTTTCAGAGTGTAGGCGATAATGGCACCCGCGGCTGAACCACGACCAGGCCCTACCATAATGCCATTGGTTTTGGCATAATTGATGAAATCCCAGGTAATCAGAAAGTAGTCGTTGAAACCCATTTTATCAACTACACCTAATTCATAGTCTAATTGCTTTTGGGCCTGTTCCTGTCTTTCCTCTGGAATGAGTTCTTTGAGACCTTGTTCACACAGGAATCTTAAATACTCTTTGGAGGTTTCTCCATTGGGAGTTTTGAATTGTGGAATTAAGTACTGGCCAAATTTAATACTCAGATCACATTGATCAGCAATTAACTGAGTATTCTCAATAGCTTCAGGTAAATCCTGAAATAAGGCACTCATTTCTTCTGGGGACTTGAGAGAAAAATCTCCATCATAGCGATAGCGTTCAGGATTATTGATATTAGTTTGGCGACCGATACAAATCAAAATATCATGGCTGGTAGCGTCTGCTGGTTTGAGATAGTGGGGGCCGTGCGTGGCAACTATTTTGATCTTTAACTTTTTGGACAAATCTAAAAGCTTTGGCTCTGTTCTGGCATAGGAGGAAATTTCGGGATGTCTTTGAATTTCTATATAATAATCTTCACCAAAGACTGAATGATATTTTTGAGCTAATTGTTCCGCACGTTCATCCTGTCCATTGATGAGAAGTTGGGCTAATTCTCCCCACTTACTACCACTTAGTACAATTAACCCCTCTGAATGCTGTTGTAAAACTTCGAAATCAATGCGTGGAACATGCAAATAGCCTTCCATAGAGGCAATAGTCGAAAGTTTAAGTAAGTTTTGATAACCTTGATTGTTTTTAGCAAGCACAGTCAGTCTATAGGTTGTTTTCTCTGACTCTGGAGAACGGTCAAAATGCGATGCGCACAGATAAAATTCACAACCGATAATGGCTTTGATACCTGCATCCTTAGCAGCTTTATAAAATTCTACTGCCCCATAAAGATACGCATTGTCAGTTAGACCAATAGCAGAAAACCCCAATTCCTTGGCTTTTTTCAAGATGTCTTTGGGTGTTCCGAGAGCATCTAGAAGGCTATAATGAGAATGCGCATTAAGATGGACAAAGCCCATGTGATTGATTTATTTAATTACTTTTATCATGTATTTCAATCTGTCTGAAAGTGTTTTCGCCTTGATTTTTTAGAGATAAATCTATCTGCAATATTTGTTTCACTTTGGAAAATAAGGCTTGCAGATCTAGTCGCTCTGGCCATTCTATGATAGTCAAAGCGTTAGGAAGAACGGAAATTTCTAAAAGTTCATTCAGTAAAAATTGATCATGCCCGTTTAGTCGATAAAAATCCAAATGATTGATTTGAATGTGATCATTTTTATAGATGTTAATTAGGCTATAACTAGGACTTTTGATGAGATTTTCGGCAAATCCGAAATGATTGGCTATTTTTTTAGTTAAAGCTGTTTTTCCAGCCCCTAATTCTCCGTTTAAAAGCAGTAAAGAAGGTTTTTTGAGGCTATTTTTTAGCTGTAAGGCTAGCTCGGAAAGCTCCGTTAAATCGTGGATTTGATGTATTTTCGGTGAATTTGGACTAGCCATATTTGCGCTTGATGGTTTGAAAAAATGTCGATTTTAGGGTATAATATGAAGATTTATAAAAATAAAACAAATGAAAAGTTCTACCCTTAAAAATTCTATCATAGGCTACCTAGAAAAAAACTCCCGTCAAATTGTAACGATTGTTGGTGCCTTCGTTTTAGTAGGAGTTTTGTTTAGCACTAGCGTTTTTGACTTTCAGGCAAATGTGCTCGCTGGCAAGAAATCCGCTGCTTTTGATGGGACAACGGCTCCAATCAAGAGATCTCCAAATTGGGTAGACTTAGCTGCAGCTGACTGGAAATTACCTTATGATCAAATACCTCAAGATAAATTTATCGATTTTCCCACCTATGATCCAACAAGACTTGTTATTCCGACAAGCAGTTTAAATTACAAAAATCAATCTGATAAGTTGATTCGAGATGAGCAAGTGACTTTCAGTACACCTTATATGGGTGACTATAAACTTGATGGAATCGAATACGCAGGTAGCCATTTGGCCGTAGATATCAAAGTACCAATGAATACTCCAGTTTACGCTATTGCCAATGCGGTTGTAGTGAAGGCTGCCAATCAATCCTCTGGTTTTGGTTATCATGTAGTTCTCAGACATGATGACGTTCCTTCATTTGATGATGCCAAAAACAAAACTACTTACTACTCAAACTATGCGCATTTGAGCTCATATATTGTGGCTGAGGGAGATAGTGTTACTAAAGGTCAATTGATTGGTTATAGTGGAAGTTCTGGTACAGCTACTACTCCGCATTTACATTTCCAAATTGATAATGATCAGGCGCCATGGCATCCATATTGGCCTTATACAAGCAAGGAAGCTTCTGACGCTGGCCTTACTTTCTGGGGCGCGGTAGATGCGGGTCTTGGCAAAGAAAAGGCGATGGCGACTACAATCAATCCTTTAATTTATGTACAAAAATATAGGAATGGTAGTTCATCGAGTAATTCTAGCAACAACACTTCAACTCCAACACAGTCTACTACGTCCGCGACACTAAATAGCAGTATGTCGAGTACTACTCCAATGGAGCCTATAACTCCTACTAATACGAGCACGCCGGATCAATTACCTCCTACTAATAATACTCAGCCAACTACTCCTAGCGAGCCAGTGAATGTCATCAGTACACCAACTGTAGACGTTAATTCAGAAACAAATTTGGCCGCATTTGATTTGAAGTATAATGAAGCATTTAGCTTAAACGCTGAACAAACTTTTAAGGTAATTGCTTTGGACGCTAATGGTGAAATAATTAAAAACTTTGCTCCAAAGAACGAGGTCTCTATTAAATTAGAAAATGGTAGCGGTAATCTGAACAAAACTTATTTAACTGCTAATGATTTTAGAGATGGTTTTGCCGAATTTAAGCTTAAGCCAACTGCTGAATTTGGACTTAGAGTATCAGTTTCGTACAATGGTGTAGGTAAAACTTCTAATGTAATTCAGGCAACTAGTTTTAGCGATTTATCGATAAAAGATGAAAATTATGAAGCGATTAATTTCCTTAAAAACAATGAAATTGTAAGAGGTTATCCAGATGGTTCATTCAAAGCTAATAATCCAGTATCTAGAGTGGAAGCTTTGAAGTTTATTTATGAAGGACTTCATAAAGATGTGAAGACAAATGTCGTTTTAGAATTTAAGGATACTGATTCCAAAGCCTGGTATGCCAGATATGTAGCGTCTGCTCAAAAAGATGGCGTAGTTAAAGGTTATGAAGGAAATCTTTTTAAACCGACAAATTCAGTTACAAAGGCTGAATTTGTGAAAATGTTGATAGAATCTGCGGGTTATAATGCCAAAAATTATCAAGTTGGCAGTAAGCCATTTTCAGATGTAGAAATGAATGCTTGGTATGCGCCATACATTGCTTTAGCTAAAGAAAAGAATCTTTTAGACTCAAGCATTAATACATTCAAGCCTAATGAAGCAATGTCTCGTGGAGATGTGGCTCAACTGCTTTACAGGGCGGTCTTAATGTCGGCCTCTGGTAAAGTCAAATTTGAAAAAGGCATGGTGGTAAACGCTGATGACTTGGCGTCATTCTATGGACGTGTGTAAAATCTGTTGATTCTATAGAAAGATTTATTTAGAATCCACTGCGCAGTGAGTACTGTATAAGCGCCCGTAGCTCAGTTGGATAGAGCAGTGCCCTTCTAAGGCAAAGGTCACACGTTCAAATCGTGTCGGGCGCACCATTTATTATCATTTTAGACGTGCTTGCAATTCTAAAATAATATGTTAGAATTCGTCTTGAATTAAGCGCTTTGTATGAAATTGCAGGTAAACGAAAAGATTATTAAGGTATACCATCATCATTCAATTTTCTTCTTTTGGAGAAGCTTGAAGGCCTGGTCAGCTAGTTTACCTTTTTTCCTGGTACTTTTTATTTTAGGTCCTTCTATACCGAACTCAGTCTATTTTGTGACTTTCTTGACGATATTTCTATCCTTTGCAGTGATTAATATCTACGATTTTACTATGTACTATCTGGATACTTTGGTAATAACCAATCAAAGAGTTGTCCATTTAGATTGGATTAATCCTTTTAAATATCTAGAGACTCAAGCTAGTTTGAATGACATTCAGAATATTGAATCTGAAGAAAATGGCTTTCTATCAAAGATACCGTGGTTGGATTTTGGAACGTTTTTGGTTGAAACTGCTTCAACCAGAACGGTGATTAGTTTTGCTGAAGCTCCTGATCCTGAAGGAATTAAATTCTTTGTGACCAATATGTCCAGAAAGCATCTAACCGTTGATGCTAGAGCAGTTGGTGAGAATAAAACTGGCGTCTTCGCATTAAATAACAAAACCGAAAATAAAATTAGTAAAGTAGTCAGATAAGAATTGCTTTGCTATAGTAGTGACACTTTAAAAGTGCTATGGCTATAAAACGAAATACTAAAGAGACTAAATTAATGAGCGCTACTACTTCTGCTGGAAGCGATGAAGTTTTGGATTTTAATTTGCGTCCTAATAAATTGGATGATTATGTAGGCCAGGAAGAGGTGAAGCTCAATCTCAAATATCTAATTGAATCAGCAAGACTCAGAAAAGAACATCTGGATCACATTTTATTGCATGGCGCGCCAGGACTTGGCAAAACTACTTTGGCTAATATCATTGGAGCCGAAGTTGGCGTTAGTGTGAAAGTTACTTCGGGACCAGCTTTAGAAAAACAGGGGGATATAGCCTCCATCATAACAAATTTAAGAGAAGGCGATATTTTGTTTATTGACGAAATTCATAGACTTAAGCCAGCTCTGGAAGAAATACTTTATTCAGCTATGGAAGACTATGCGATTGATTTGGTGATAGGTAAAGGCCCTGCTGCCAAAACAATGAGGTTGAAATTGCCAAAATTTACTTTAATTGGAGCTACGACAAAAGTAAGTATGTTGTCTTCTCCTCTTAGAGATCGTTTTGGTGCTGTATATAAATTGCAGTTTTATTCAATTGAAGAAATTGGAAAAATTATTACTAGATCAGCTAATATACTTAATTTTGATTTGGAAAGTGAAGCAGCGGCAATGATAGCGAAAAGTGCTAGGCAAACGCCAAGAATAGCTAATAGACTGCTAAAAAGAGCTAGAGATTATGCCTTGGTTCATGGCAAGAATAATATCGACAAGGTTGTGGCAACAAAATGCTTACAAATGCTTGGCATAGATGAAATTGGCATGGATGAGTCAGATCGACAAATATTAATCTCTATTATAGAGAAGTTTCGAGGTGGGCCGGTTGGACTTAATAGCATTGCGGCAATTGTCAGTGAAGATGCTGAGACGATAGAAGATGTTTATGAACCATATTTATTACAATTAGGAATGATGGAAAGAACGGCCAGAGGTAGGATTGCTACCGACTTGGCCTATAGTCATTTAGGATTTAACAAAACGAAAAATGCGTAAATATATAGTGTTTGGCGTATTAGGCTTAACTTTTTTAATGGGCGGGTGCCAAAGCAACTCATCTTTAAATAGTGATACAGTTAGAAATAGCGTATTTAGACAAGAAAAACGTATAGGTGTTATTCAGTCGCTCGGAGGAGCTGCTGTTTCCAACAAAGCTACTCATCTCTTGAAAATGGATGATGGAAAAACCCTTTATCTAAGGACAAGTGACGTCGATTTAGCAAATGTTAAATATGCTGGCAAAAAAGTTGAAGTGGTCGGAGAAATTACTAGGACAACCGATGGTGGTCAGGTTATGCAGGTTAAAAATGTTGATATAGTAGATACAAATACTGATATGAGCAGTAATCAACCGCAATGGATTGAATATGCTTCTAACAATCTCGGCATTACGCTCAAGTATAGAGACGACTTCCAGATCCGTGAGGCTGACAATAAAGTTTCTATAACGGCTAAGCCAGAAGAACAGACTATGCTGTCAATGGAAAATGGGCAAGAAGATTCCGAAAACAGTGCTCCAGAAGTAGCAGAAATAGACATTCAATTATTAAGTGATTCTGCTGATTTTAATCTCGCTGACGCAATGGGAATTGCTGATCTCAATAATCAATCCTTGCTAGAGGGCGGCTTTGTGAAGAGCAAAATCACTAAGCTGTCCTTGGATGCTTACAAAAAATCTATTAATAATGGCGAGCAATTAGAGTTTTACTTCAGTAATAATTTTTCTTATAAAATTACTTTCAAGGCTGGATCAGACATGGACAATATAGTGAAGAATCAGAATATCTTTTATGATATTTTAGCTTCTCTTGATTTCGATACTTTAGAAGCCCATGATGGCAATTTGGATACTGAGATTTTTGAGTCACATATTTTAGAGCAAGATCAAGCTGACGCGGAAAAAGTTTCAAATGAAAAGGAAGATGATGACAAGCAAATTACAGAATTGCCTTTAAGTACTGATGGCTACACTGAGTTCAAAAGTGAAAGCCAAAAGTTTTCTATTCACTATCCTAAAAACTACTATTTTGCCCCAGCTACTACTACAAATGCAGGCGCGATCCGTAGTTATGACTTTGGTAACAAGCCTTTAGAGGAACAACCTGGAGACGTTAAATTAGACATTATCAGTGGAACAATTCCAACTGGAAAAGATTATAAGATAGGTGAGAATCAAGTAGTGCTTGTAGAAAAAGGCGACTTAAATGAGTATTATGTAAAGGTTGATTCGAAATTATTTCGTTTGACTGGTCCTTCTCCAAAACAAGCGATTCTTCAACAGATGACCGGCAGTTTAACTGCGTATTAAGATTTGACTTTTGACAATTGGCACTCTAAAATCATGAGTGCTAATTATCTAAAGCATAAGTATAATTTTCGTAAAGTGTATTTTGTAACGCTAGGTTAATTTTAGGGCTTATTTATGCTAGAATTGTAGGAAATAACAAAATAAATTATGGCAACAGAAGCAAATTTTGAAAAATTTACCAAGGAAGCTAAACAGGCTTTGGTGGTCGCGCAGGAAAAAGCCAAAGAGGCCAAGAGAAATTATGTTGGAACAGAGCATGTTTTGATTGGTGTTTTAAGTCAAAAAAACTCGCTGGGGGCTGCAATACTCTCTGGATTTGGTGTTAGCTTGGAAAATGTCGATATGGTTATTAAGAGCGTCGGTAGAGTAAATGCACCTCAAATTGGTCCACAGACCGGCTGGGGTGGTCTTTCTGGCAAAGCCAAGAAAGTAATTGAAGAAGCGGTGAGATCTGCTCATGTTTATAATCACAATTACGTTGGAACAGAACACTTGTTATTTGCTTTAGTTTGCCAGGATGAAACTGCAGCAACAGTGATTTTGGAAAATATGAAGGTTAGTACATCAGAAATTAAAAACCAATTGGTTAAGAATTTTGAAAAAACAAATATGCAACAAGTTGGAGCTGGAAATCCACAGGTACAGCCTGGTGGCCAGCAAGTTAACCCGTTTGAGTTTTTCCTTAATGGTTTACAAGGCATGATGATGAATTCTAATGATACTGAAAAGAAAGCTCCATACAAAAAAGGAGGCAAAGAAGAAAAACCTTCTAAGACTCCAGCATTGGATTATTTCACTACGGATTTAACTACAGAGTGCAGACAAGGTAAACTTACTCCTGTAATTGGCAGAGATAAAGAAATTGATCGTGCGATCAGTATTCTCTGTAGAAAAACAAAAAATAATCCGGTTTTTATTGGTGAGCCTGGTGTTGGTAAAACAGCTATTGCTGAAGGTATAGCTTATGCGTTAGTTGGAGAAAATGTGCCTGATACACTTTTAGATAAAAGGATTCTTTCTTTACAAATGGCTTCAGTGGTTGCTGGCACAAAATATAGAGGTGAATTCGAAGAAAGAATTAAACAAATAATTGATGAAGCTAGCGCTGTTGGGAATGTGATTCTTTTCATTGATGAAATGCATACAGTGATTGGCGCTGGTAGCGCTGAAGGTAGCCTGGATGCTTCAAATATTTTGAAACCAGCATTGTCTCGTGGAAAGATCCAGGTAATTGGTGCCACTACAACTACTGAGTATAGAAAACAGGTTGAAACAGATGCTGCTTTTGAAAGAAGATTCCAACCGGTAAAAGTTGAAGAGCCAAGTGTTGAAGATACTTTAAAGATTCTTCATGGTATTCGTGAAGGATTTGAAGAACATCATAATTTGATTATTTCTGATGAGGCAATTGAGGCTGCGGTAAAACTTTCCAAGAGATACATTAATGATCGTTACTTGCCTGATAAGGCTATCGACTTATTTGACGAGGCATCATCAGTAAAGAGAATTAGAACTCGTGGCAATAATGACAAGATTAGAAAACTCCAAAAAGAGTTGGCTAAAATTATTAAAGAAAAAGAAGAAAGTGTGAGCAGACAGAATTATGAATATGCAGCTGAACTGCGAGACAAAGAATTGAAAGTGTTAAAGGAAATTGAAAATTCTAAATTTGTAAAAATCCCTAGAGATAAAAGAGAAATCGTTACTCCTGATGACATCGCTCGAGTAGTTGGCCAGATGACTGGCATCGATGTAGCGAGACTGGTTAAAGATGATAAGGCCAGGTTGATTGGTCTCGAAGAAAAGTTGCAAAAGAGAATTATTGGTCAAGATGAAGCGGTTAAAGCTGTATCACAGGCCATTCGCAGATCTCGTGTTGGCATATCTGACGAAAAAAGACCGATTGGTTCATTCATCTTTATGGGACCTACTGGTATCGGTAAAACTGAATTGGTTAAAGCTCTTGCACAGGAGGTTTTCAATGACAAGGATGCTTTGATCAAGATAGACATGAGTGAATTCATGGAAAGGCATAATACATGTAGATTTGTTGGTGCAACTGCTGGTTATGTTGGCTATGAAGATGGTGGACAATTAACTGAAGCTGTACGTAGAAAACCTTATGCTGTAGTACTCTTTGATGAAATTGAAAAAGCGCATCCAGATGTATTCAATCTCTTGTTACAAATCCTAGAAGATGGATCACTTACTGATGCGAAAGGTAGACTGATTGATTTCAAAAATACTATTATCGTTCTAACAACTAACATTGGCTCAAAGAGACTTACTGAAAAAGCTGCTCCTATTGGGTTCAATCTAAACACCGATGAGTTAGGCAAGGCAGAACAGGATTATGAAAGATTAAAGGGAGATGTTTTGGAAGAATTAAAGAAACATTTTAGACCAGAATTCTTGAATAGAATTGATAAAACTTTGGTATTTAAAGCACTAACACATGCTAATATCAAAGATATTGTTAAATTGCATATTGATAAGCTCCAAAAGCGCCTTCAACCTAAACAAATTGTTTTGGAAATGCCTGATTCCGCTTTGGATAAATTAGCTGAGCTGAGCTTTGACGCAGAATATGGCGCGAGACCAGTAAGAAGAAAAGTGCAAGAATTAGTTGAAGATCAATTAACTGAAGGCTTCCTCAATGAAAGTTTCAATGAAGGAGACACCATCGTAATCGGTTTAGATAAAGACAAAATTTTACTTTCAAAGAAGGCTCCAAAGAAAATAGCTAAGGTAAAGAAAATTGAGAAGTTAATTGCTTAGTTTAAAGTAATTGCAATAAGCCGAGGCCAACTATCACTGCGGTCTCGGTTTTTAAAATATTTGGGCCGAGGTTGATTTTGGTTACTCTTTGATTTTCTGAAAGTATGGTTTTTTCATTTTCGCTGAATCCCCCTTCTGGTCCGACCAAATAGTATCCTTGAGATATTTCTGATGTGGGCTTTGTCGAATTATCTCTTTCCATAGCCACTATTACAGGCCCTTGTGTGGCGCTCATGAAGACAGAGATACTGGCGTGTTGAAAGATTTTTGGGCAGATTGCTCGCTCTGATTGTTCGGCTGCTTCAATAATTATTTTCTCTAGACGATCTTGACGAAGTTGATGAGAAAAATTACTTAAGTCTGATTTGATTAAATGTATTTCTCGACAACCTAGTTCAACAGCTTTTTCTAAGATGAATTCTAATTTAGCTGGCTTATTAGGAAGGCAAATCGATAAGGAGATTTGTTTGGTAGAAGTTTCAGATAGTTGGTGGAGGGATTCTAATGTAAGCCGCATCCCCTTCTTGCTTAGTTCAGAGATTTTAAAATGATACTCCTGATTGTTAGATTCGGAGTTATTGAGATTCATCAGAATGATTTGATCGCCTGTCTTGGACCGAAACACATTAATAAGCTGATGTAAAATATCATCTTCAGTTTTGTCCAGAAAGTAGCTTGCGCCTGGAGAAAGTGCTGGCAATTGGCTGTGACGAAGGATAAAACGCTTGGTATTTGGCATGATTTTGCTTGACTATTTAAATAAAAACCCTTAAATTACTCGAGCCTGATGAGGATGGATTGACTAGTAGGCGTCCTATCTAAGGTTTTAATTATTAACCCTACTCGAGTCAAATTCAAGTATGAGTAAAACTGCTACAACAGATCAAGGTTTTCTGTCACAAATTCCAGATTTCAAGTTGCCTATGCCAGGTGATTTGGTGGAAGGTGAAGTAATTGCCATTTATAAAAATAAGATTCTCGTTGATATCGGTGGCATTGCTGTCGGTTTAATCAGCGGACGCGAAGCTAAGGACAGTGGCGACACTTTGAAATCACTACAAGTTGGTGATCAAGTTAGCGCTTATGTAATCGAAGGTGAAAATGAAGAAGGTTATATCGTGATGTCTCTCAGAAAAGCTTCTCAAGAAAAAACTTGGAAGAAATTCTTGGACGCCTTTGAAAAAGGTTTGGTTATCGAAGTATCTCCGAACGAAGCTAATAAAGGTGGCTTACTTCTTGATATCGATGGCATCAAGGGTTTCATCCCTGTTTCACAATTGGCTCCTATGCATTATCCACGTGTAAATGGTGCTGACGCAAATATGATTTTGCAGAGATTACAGGAATTGGTTGCTATCAAATTCAGAGTTAAAATCATCAATATTGACAAGGAAAACGGCAAACTGATTCTTTCAGAAAAAGCTGCTATGGAAGAACAAAGAGTATCTGCACTTGAGGATCTTAAGATTGGTGATACTGTTAAAGGAAAAATCTCAGGTGTGGTTAAATTTGGTATCTTCGTTGCTTTCAATGGCTTGGAAGGTCTCGTACACATCTCTGAAATTGCCTGGGGTCATGTTAAGAATCCTTCAGATTACGGCCGTCTCGGGCAAGAAGTTGATGTACAGGTTATCGGTATCGAAGGAGACAAGATCTCTCTTTCAATGAAGAGACTTACAGAAGATCCATGGTTGGAAGCTGCTAAAAACTATAAGATTGGTACTATTATTGAAGGTGAAATTAATCGCATCACTCCATTCGGTGCATTTATCAAACTTAGCGATGATATTAATGGTCTTATTCACGTAACTGAAATTTCTGCTGAAAAAGAAATTAAAGACCCATCAGAAGTTTTGAATGTTGGTGACAAGATCAAAGCAAAAGTAATTGCTATTGAACCAGATGAACATCGCGTCGGTCTTTCTATTAAAGCTTTAACTGCACCAACCGATGAAGAGGGTGAAAAAAAGGCTAAAAAGACTAAAAAAGAAGAGGATGTAGAGAGTGATTCAGAAGATGAAGACAAGCCAAAAAAAGTTGTTAAGAAAAAAGCTAGTAAGTAAGATGAATAGTATAAAAGCCTGTTACTCACACCTGAAGGGCCCGGCAGTCGCATGAACTATATAGCGACTCCTCAAGCACTCGGCCTGCGGTGTTCGTAACAGGCTTTTTATTTTGGTATTGTTTAGACAAAGCGAGCTTTGATTGGAGTCTGGCCATCTGTGTGCGCATAAAGGAATCCGTCTCGAGTGACAGTTCCACTGTGATCAAATGTTTTCAAAGTGGTTAGCTTGATCCGTCCATTAAAAGCAGAAACCGTAGTTTGAGTAGAATTATCCTCTGTGGTTGTAAAGGAGACACCAAAACCTTTTAGATCGGAAATTAACTGATCTTGTTTGGCAGCAATTTGAGGAGTCCCAGTGATATTAACTAAATTACTTGAAGGATTTTTTCTTAACCAATTATAGATTTTGTAAGCATGAGGTGCTCCATTATAGGCGTAGAGACAATCATATAGATTAAAACTAGAAATTGACGACGGTATTTCTGGAGAGTAATTGATGAAGTTAAAGATATATGCTCCGCCACCGCTGTGAGCATCAAGAGCAATTGATTGAGGAGCTGAATTGGTAGCAGTTCTAACTCTGGATACAATGACTTCATGTATCTTTGTGACATTAGTTGGATTTGAGCTGAGATAATTTGGCCATTTGGATCCGGGAGGCGCAACAAAAGCTATTATTATGTTTCGTCCTGGTCTGGAAGCTCTTAATTCAGCAGACTGTCTTTGCAAAAGTTTCGCTTCTGATAAGTGATTGGCCCCATTAGGGGTGGCGAAAATAATCAGCTCATGAGGTTTGTTTGGATCGAATTCATTACCATAATCAAGAGAAACCAGAGCTTTTCCACCTTCAATTTCAAAAGTTTCGTACTTAGAAATTAATTCAGGCTTTTTTTTTCAGCCTCGTCAACAGTCTCCCAAATTTCGGTAGCCTGGAATTTGCCATATTTGCCAGTTGCCTCCTGTTTATTGTGTTCTGTAAAAATAGCGGTGTAAGTTTTTCCTTGGAATTTGACAGTTTTCTTTGTGCCGTAAGCTGCTCCGCTAGCGATGAATTCTTGATTAACTTTGGAAGTAAACTCACCTAACTCTGGACTGTACTTAGCTGGTCTCATGCCACCAGTTTCGTATTTTGCTCCTGCTACTGCGCTACTTTCTGGTTTTTGATTAGGATCTGCTGGCTCGCCCATAATGCCTTGGATAGCTTTGGCCATGGCTGCGTAGCCTTCCGGATTAAGATGAACTCCATCTGGAGCCTTGTATGAAAAGGCCAATACATCTGAATTATTGTCATCAGCCAATCCCCCTTCAGATACTTTTTTATGTAGAGCAATTACTTTATATGGCCCGGCTTCTTGGCCGGCCATCTGTTCAATTTGTTGATTGACCCAAATTCTTATGGCATTTTTTTCTTCAAATTTTTCGGTCAAAGTAGGATAAGTGCTTTGCCCAAACGGAGGAATAGTACAATTGAAAACTTTTATATTGTACTTTTTGGCAATAGCCCAAATTTCTTTATAATTATCTAAAATGCTTTTTTGAGTTGGATTGCCACCTAAATCATTAGTACCGCCGTCGATCAAAAGAGATTGATTGCGGTATTTTTCAAGATAACCACTTTGATCAAAATTGCGGATTTCGGCGAGTATGGTTGAAAGAGTCTTGCCGACCTTGGAGTGTCGCTCTACTTTGTTTGCACGAATCTTGCCTATTGCTCCCTCCATAAGAGAATCTCCAAATGCCAATAGTTGGTCTATACCTTCTGGAGATCCTTCTTTGGATTCTTTTGAGGCGCCTGCTTGTTCTGGAGAAGCTGGTGCGTCAGCATCTGATACCCTTTCAGAACTCTCGCCACCAGATGATCCACCACCGCTGTGTCCCACAGGACTTTTCCCACCAGATGATTCCCCTGCGCCTCCGCCTTTATGTTTTCCACCACCGCCGTGTCCCACAGGACTTTTCCCACCAGGCTGGACAGGCTTTATATCTGATTGGACGGTTGGTTCGACAACGACTGGAGTGTTTTGAACTTTAAGGAATTTATCCAGGCTGCTTGAAAATTTTTCTGGATCGCCGTCTAAAAGTTTTAAGGCATTGACTGCACGTGGATCTGTGGCTAAATTTTGATGGTATTTCTCCAAGGCTTCAGTTACACGCTTGGCGTTTTCTTTGGTTGTCATGTGTAAAATAGTTTCAGGTCTCGCCAACTTTATGTCCTTGAATTTTGGATTTTTGGATAAATCTTCCTGGAATCTTTCCAAATTGGCAGTCAGAGTTGCAATTGTATCGACTTTTTGTCTATCAACTTTAGTTTCTCCTTGTGGAGTTTTCAGGGTTACAATAACGGTGTTTCCCAAATCCTGTTTGTGTTTTTTGAGTTCTTCAATAAATTTCGCCTGATCAAATTTGCTTGGATCATCAACGTAATTGAATAAATAAGTTGTTTTAGCGTTGGCTTCAGGTTTTTCTGGGAAAGTCACCTTGCCCATAATGTTTAGATCACCAAAAGTAAAAGGTTGCTCAACATTACCGTTAGTAATCTTAGCTTTTTGGTTATCTACTTTAAGACCAGTTAAGACTTTTGGTATTTCTGGGAGTTTGGCCTTGGCTGCTTCAGGTTTTTTGTCAGCCACAGCTGCCTGTTTACCTGAATCAATAGCAGCACTTTTTGCCATTTTTCTGCTTTCTGAAACTGCAGTTTCCATCAATTTGGCCACTTTTTCTTCGTCAGTTAGTTGCTTTGCTGCTTCACTCCCCTTCTCTACCTCAAATATCAGTCTCTTGGGGAGAAAATAGTTCGAGTTTTGATTATTGAGAAAGTGATTCATTGCCTTTTTTCTGAGCAATTGCCCAGTTTAAGAAATTGATTGATTGTCCTCCTAGGAATTCTTCGTACTGACCATTTTTATGCATAACGAACTCTACTTCTTGACCGAAAAACGCTTCTTTGTGAGAAACTTTAGCTTCTGTAGATTTGGCCATTTCCGCTTTTAAGTTTTCGATAATTTGCTGATATTTGGCTCTTTCTTCAGCAATTGGGTTCAATTTTGAGTCAATTTGTTCTTTGAGTTCCAGACGGGCTGTAAAGCTTTCGCGGACAGTCTGACTTACCTTGTTAAGATTTTGCGCTTCCTTATCAGCAAAACTCTCTTTTGAATTAAGATTTTGATAAATTAGTCTGTTAGTTAATTTTTTGGTCATAG
>CAUJDC010000008.1 GCA_963169815.1 Patescibacteria group bacterium
ACCGAAACGGTAAAGGGGTTCTTCTTTATGGATCAAAAAAACCTAGATTTTGCCGAGCAGATGTAATTTGAAAATTACACGGGCAACTTCACGTCTAGTAGTAAAGTTTGTTGGGTTTAATTTAGTGCCAGCAAATAATGAATTATCATAAGAGAATTTGGCATATTTGTTAAACCAATCGCCTGATGAAACATCTGTATAAGAGCTGCCTCCCACCATTGTTCCACTTAAGTTACGGAGCATGAAAGCCAAAAATTCCGCACGGTTTACGCTACGAGCAGGACGGAAGAAACCTTTATCAGCACCAGATGCATAGCCAGTTACAACACCGAGCAATTTAGCGCGACAGACGTACTGGTAAGCCCAAGAAGATTCAGAAACATCTGGGAATGCTGCTTTGCTCGCACAATAATCAGTCGTTGCATCAAATTGAGCGAAAGTTACCAAAGCAATTTTAGCAATTTGATCCCTTTGTAAAAGACTATCTGGAGCAAAAGTACCATCCGGATTACCAGTCATTGAACCAAGAGATTTAACGTAAAGAATAGCTTCACAATCGCTGTCAGAAGTCATTACATCGCTAAAAGTACCACAGATTGCCACAGCCGGAGGGAGTAAAGTTTCAATTACTGTGAAAGTTGGAACCTCAAGAACATTGCTTACATTAGCAGCAGCGTCGGTTACTTTAATCGTACAATTATTATATGTGCCAGCGCTGAGATTGTTGAAAGTAACAGTATTATTACCTGCGACTGCAGCAGTAGCTGCGCTAGAACATGAACCGCCATAAGTGATTGTACCAGCTTCATCTGATTTAAAAGTAAAATCTGGAGTATGATCTTGTGTTGTTGTAGCTACTCCAGAAACAACTGAAAGTTTTGGGGCCAAAATATCAATAGTTGGAGGTAAAACCAGGAAAAGTTTTACTTCGAATGCAGGAACAACTAATTCAGCAGAAGTCATTGTACTGCTTGTTCCCTTCACAGTGATTTTACAATTACTATGCATGCCGACTGACAAAGAGTCGAAAGTAACAGTATTATTACCAGCAACTGCATTAGTGTATGAAGTAGCTTTACAATCACCAGAATAGTTGATTGTACCTGCTTCAGTAGAATTAAAAGTAAAATCTGGAGTTGTGTCATAAGTTTCTGCGGCAACAGCAGTAACAACTGCTAATTGTGGAGCAAAATTGAAGACTGGAATGGTTGGGTCAATGTTTGGAACAAAAGCCATTGCCTGAAACGGTACAACCACTAAAACTGCTAGCGATAGCGCCGCAGTGATTTTCGAAAAGATTTTCATAAAATTTTATTAAAATACTACTTATCACAGTAAACCACATTCCCGAGATTAAGTTACCCTCTAAGCTTTGACAAAAACAGAAAAAGGTGTATGATCATGTAAAGTTTTTTATAACTATGAACATAAGAAAGCCAATCCAGAAACCACAATCAGTAGAACAATCAAAGCCGGCAGCTACCATAATACCAGAACCAACGCCAAGCCAAACTACTTTGAGTATGATTGCAGAGCAACATAGAAAGCAGGCTCTTGAGCTTTCTTTTATTCCAGACCAAAAACCCCTCGAACCAATGAAACTAGCCTGGAGAAAACAGTTGATTAGCTACATTGAAATGACCTTCTTATTTCCTCTAGTTATTCCAATTCGCAACCGTGAGGCTAATTTAGCTACAATAACTGCCAAATCCTTGAACGGTATTCGCAGTTGTTTGGAGCCTTACTTCATCAGTGGTGACAATGAATATACAACCAGGGAAATGATCAAAGATCTATTGATCAATTTTAACAATGGCAATTGGAGTAAAGCTAAAGGTGTTCTAAAAATGATGGTCAACATGTATCACATTTTAGACATAGAATTGCCTGAAAATCTCAAACGGTACAACGGCAGGGATACAGTCCCTGACAACGGCATAGTCATAGATGACGAGATTGAGGAAGAACCAAAAACACCACAACGTTAGCTACGCGGTTGGACTTCCAGACATGCCGCTATTTAGAATTACGCGGCCTGCGAGTTATTCATCTTCGGCTCGTTATTGCTACTGGCTGACTTGAGTTTGCCATAAAGACCAACAGCTTTTTGAGCCAATTGTGGCCATCTTTCTGCTGAAAGCATCATCTGTTGAAGTTTATCTTCTGGTACGCCAGCTTTGCGGGCTTTTTCCATCAAATCCTTAGTTTTAGATTCAAAACTTTTGGCGCTCCATTTATTGGCCTTGAAGAAATAATCGGCCACATCCCCTACCACTGGAATTGCACCCACAGCCAAGTCCGCACCCTGTAAACCAATAATTTTTAAATAATCCATAGTTCCAAGCCCCGCCTTTTTAGCTTCAAAAAGCAGATACAAACCAGACACAATTGAACTGCCTGTATCCCCGAGTGCTGGAACCAAACTGATCAATGGATCCAAACCAATATCATCGGCTACTTTGGCAAAAACTTTAACTCTTTCTTCAGAATTCTTGGCAATACGTAATTCTTCCAAAGCCTTTTTTTGCTGAAGGGTAAGAGAAGCTTCCCAATCCTGTTTTTCTCCAGCCATTTCAGTACGCAGCCCGGCCAGATTTTGCTTGGCTTTGTCGGCGACAAAATCCTTGGCTTTATCTTGAGTAACTTCATTTTCACGCTTTTTACCCTGAGTTGAGCCATCATTTTTTACTTCTTTTTGTTCTGACATTTTTATTTTTGGTTAAATCACTTAATTATAACATTTTTGATAACCATTTAGCCACATATTCTTATCAATCCTTATTCTTTCTTTTAATTCCAGCCGTTAGCATCGTGTTAATCCAATTCATATTTATCTCAAATATTTGATAATTGGCGAGTGATTTTGGAGTGAATTGCCCTAACAGTAAATTCTTCATGGTCTGAAACCAGCTCTACTAGCGCTACTACATCGAACTCTACCCTCATCACTATAACCTTTATTTTTTTTACAAATTCTTTCTTTAGTATCGCTGTATATTAAGATATCTGCGATCACACACCACAGAACACGTTTAATTTTATTCGATAATTTTTCAATAACTTCATCCGGACTTCCTCATTTCAAAACCATTTTAACACCACTTTTTCTTAAGCATCAATTGCCTCGGACAAACCTTCCAGCCTATCGATGAATTCACTCTCGCTGTCTCATTTTTTCTTTATTTTCTAATCAACAACTATTAAATTAAAGTCTGCAACATCAAAAAACAAATATGAAAATCAGCAGCCCAAATTTTGAGAATAACGGAAACATTCCAGAAAAATACACCTGCCAAGGCCAAGACATTTCCCCTACCTTAGAAATCTCTGACGTACCAGAGGACGCCAAATGCTTAGCTTTGATAGTAGATGATCCAGATGGCCCAGCTGGCAATTGGAATCATTGGTTAATCTGGAACATCCCAGCCGATATCAAATTAATCCCTGAAAATGTCGGACCCAAATTTGCCATGCAGGGAATGAATTCTTGGCCCAAGAAAGGCTATGGAGGACCTTGCCCTCCAACTGGTGCCCATCGTTATTTCTTCAAGCTCTTCGCCCTCAAAGAGATGTTAAATCTGCCAGAAACAGTAACAAAAGCCGATCTACAAAAAGCCATGGAAGGCAAAGTGATCGACCAAGCCCAAACTATGGGCACATATCGTAAACATAATTAATATGCGTAAACTTTTAGTAAAGTTCGATCAAGCGGTCATTCGCTCAGCCCAAAAATACACATCATTGGCAGCCCGTCTAGCGCTCTTCATTGTATACTTCTGGTTCGGACTATTAAAAGTACTCGGCCTCTCACCGGCTGGTCCATTAGTCGTAGCTTTACTACAAAAAACCATACCCTTCCTCACCCCTGAACAGTTTATTTTCTACTTTGGATGGCTGGAAATGGTTATCGGCCTACTTTTCCTCATTCCACAATTATCCCGAGCAGTGATTTTAATCCTTGTACTACATCTAATCACTACAACCGGCCCGCTAGTACTGCTACCTCAGATCACTTGGCAAAACTGGTTCGTACCAACCCTGGAAGGTCAATACATCATCAAGAATTTGTTGATTATCGCTGCTGCAATAGGCATTACGGCCAATCTGGAACCTTGGAAAAATCTGCAAAAAAAAGACCCATTAAGTTAAACAGCCAACATACCATCTACCTGCAAATCAACCAGTTCCTTGTAGACACCTGGAACTTTCTTCAACTCAGCATGTTTGCCTTGTTGAACAACTTTACCTTTGCTCATTACGACAATCTTGTCAGCATGTAAAACAGTGGAAAGTCTGTGAGCAATCACGATTGAAGTACGGCCCTTCATGGCTTTATCCAGAGCTTCCTGAATTATTCTTTCCGTCTTCGTATCGAGCGCAGAAGTAGCTTCATCCAAAATTAAAATAGGTGGATTTTTGAGAATCACTCTGGCTATGGCCACACGCTGTTTTTCGCCACCAGAAAGTTTCAGACCACGCTCACCTACCATAGTTTTGTACCCCTCCGGCTGTGCCATAATGAAATCGTGAATGTTAGCCTGCTTGGCAGCAGCGTAAACTTCTTCTTTCTTGGCCTTTGGATTAGCGTAAGCGATGTTATTGAAAATCGTGTCATTGAACAATGTATTTTCCTGCATAACCAAGCCAATATTTTCACGAAGAGAAACCTGAGTTACTTTGGAAATATCCTGGCCATCAATCAAAATCTCTCCTTTTTGCAAATCATAAAACCTGTTTATCAAGGCGATGACAGTTGATTTGCCCGCGCCAGAATGACCTACCAAAGCAGTCATCTGACCTGGCTCAAAAATCATACCAACATTGTTTATTACTCCAGCATCTTTATACCTGAAACCAACTCCTTTTAACTCAACTTTGCCATCTTTAACTTTCAATTTAGTGACACCATCAAAATCAACAACCTTTAGTGGTCTTTCCAATATTTCACGGGCCTCCTTAAGTCTGACAAAGTCGTACTGTAGACCACGAATTGAATTCCCAAGTGAAAACACTGGGCCATACAAATAGTTTTGGAAAAGAACAAACATGGTAAGTTCTCCCAAAGTAAATTTTTCGAGCCAGATGAGATATACCCCAGCAGCCAAAACCAGAACTCTTTGTAAAGTTCTATACAAATTCTGCAAAATTTCCAGTCTTCCCCAACCAACAGAAGCTTTCTCCTGAAGATCAGTATATTTTTTCATGTTGGTAATAATTCTTTCTCTTTCAAAATTTTCTTTGGCAAAACTTTTCACCACCATAATATTGGCCACCGCATCATATGCTCTACCTAAAACCTTGGTAAAAATATCATTGGATTCCTCCTGATACTTATGAGTCTTTTTCGCACCAAAAATGAAGACGTAAATACAGATTGGGTAAAAAATCATTGTCACCAAAGTCATCTGCCAACTAACTGTTAATGCCCAGAAAAAAACAAATAGTGCCAAAATCAATTGTGGCGCTTGATTGACAACTATGTTGATAGTCATACCCCACAAACCATCAATACCACGGTCAATTTTCTTCATTAATTCCCCATTTTTCTTTTCCAGATGATAAGACATATCAAGGCCCATCACATGTCGCATCGCGTCGTCAAAATACTGCTTATCCATTTGAGGCATTCTTCTGGCGAAAATAGCTCTAATCCAAGCAATTATTGTTGAACTTATCAAGATAGCTGCCGCCCACAAAACGATATACCAACCTATCAAGACTATATCAAAAGTCTGTCCAGAACTAACCTTACCAACTTCATCAAAAACAAGTCTAAAGACAAAAGGCTCTACCAGCTGCGCCAAAATCATTAATCCCCATAATGGCCAAAGAAACCAAAACTTTTTGAAAACAACTAAACCAGCATATTTCCAATAAAACCCAATTGTAGAGCCAAAATCACGCAGAATTTCTTTCCGCTTACTTCGCTTTGAAATCGCCATTTAAAGCTTATTTAAATTGAATGAATTGTTTGGCCTTGAGTGAGAGCATTGTAGATTACAAATTAAATATTTGCAAATCTCCCGTTTTGTATTATGATACGCGGGCAATGGGGCAAACCCATTGGGAAAATCCGCAATAAATCAGTGAAGGAAAATAAGTAGTTTTAAAGATAAGAATTTTTATTTTACAAGGCGTTGATGAATTTTTGAGAAGACAGTGCGAACAGCACGGCGACGAAAAAATTCAGAAAACAACACAGTAAAATAAAAATTATTGCTTTAAGAGCCCGTAGCTCAGCTGGATAGAGCGTTGGTTTGCGGAGCCAAAGGTCGCGCGTTCGACTCGCGCCGGGCTCACCATTTAGATTTAAGAAAGGGCAATAACCTTGGTTATGCCTATTTTATCAGTGAAATATTTATCATGGGAAACTATCGCCATAGCTATATCTTGTTCCAGCAGGAATTTTTCTAATTCTTCTCGTACAAACACATCCAAGTGATTGGTCGGTTCATCCAGAATCAACAAATCAGGCTTATTGGTAAGCATGATGGCCAACTCTAAACGACGTTTTTGGCCATAGCTCAGATACTTAATTTTATTCTCGATCATATCTGATGGAAAAAGATAATTCGACAAAATTGAACGTACCAAAGTGTAATCAATTTCCGTTCTGGCATCGAATTCATCAATAATAGTTGCCTCTTCATTGAGCTGAGAAAATTGTTTCAGATAGCCAACCTTAATCCCGTCACGACGTGTTACCTGCCCCTGAAAATCATGATCTTCACCAGCGAGAATTTGCAGCAAAGTAGTCTTACCTGAACCATTTGGACCTTTTATCCAAACTCTTTCACCATGCTGAATTTTGAATTCCAAGTCAGCCAAAATAGTTTTATCATCAAAAGATTTACCAACAATTTTTGCGGAGATGACTGTTCCTTTTTCTGTATACTCCAAATCATGCATTTTAATACGCGGATCCATCACTGGCTCTGGTGGGGCGCCAACTTCCATACGTTCCAAAGCCTTCTTTTTTTGCGCCACAGTAGCAGTGAATTTGTACTTAGGATGATTGGCATTTTCACGCAACCAAGCTTCAAGTTCTAAACGTTCACGTTGTGAGAAATTATAATCCTGCAAAGCTTTTTGATAACGTTCAAAACGTTCAATCAAGAACTGATCATAATTACAGGAGTACACTTGAACAGTTTTTGATGGAGTAATTTCCCAAATCTGATTAGCGCTTCCATTGATAAAATCTCTGTCATGAGAAACATAGGCAATAGAACCATCAAAGCCATTCACGAAACCTTTTAACCATTCAATCGAATCCGAGTCTAAGTGATTAGTTGGCTCATCCAAAAGCAAAACTGTCGGCTGCTTTAGTAATAATTCCACCAAAGCCACGCGCACTTTTTGCCCACCACTGAGACTGGATAATTCTTGAGATTTAACAGCTTCATCCAAACCAACTTCCACAAAAGCCATATCAATCATGTAATTCATCCAATCTTCCTCGAGTTTAGTGGTCAAATGCGCCTCAACCGTGCCACTTCCTTCAGTCCAATTAATATCTTGT
>CAUJDC010000009.1 GCA_963169815.1 Patescibacteria group bacterium
TCTCCAAAGGATATTAAACCAAATACTCCAGTTACTTTCACAGTAACTCCAAAATTCAACCCAGCAGCAGCTAATATCCCTCTCAATTATTACTGGAATGCTCAAAAATCTAGTGGTGGCTTAGGACCAATCAGTCCAAGTGGATTTGATCCATCTAACATCGGACCAATTGATCCAAGCGTAATCCCAGGTGCCAGTATTCCGGGCCTTGGATCTGGATCATCAAGCAAACCAAGCTGGTGGAGCGATGTCCTCACTCAAGGCATTGATACAGGGGCATACCTCGGTAATCTTGGAAAAATCAAATGTCCTGGCCCAGGATGTCCAATGACTGAACCAGGTTATAACTTTGACCCAATTGGCCAAGTTTCTGCATTAGGTACAAATATTTTCTCATCTGATGGCACAAAGATTGCAGCTATACCTAGCGGATTAAAAGTACCTAGCAATTCAGAAGTTAAATTCGACTCTACTGCAATAGCCTCAGACAAAGTTGACGGAGCTACTATGGATGAAATCCTCTATGGCGGCTTCAAAGATTATCAAGGTGGACCACTCTTCCCTACTAATCCATACCTCGAAACAACCGATAACAAAACTTATTACACTGGTGGTCCAGCTGGAACCTTAATCAAAGTTCAAGCACAAGGCAAAGATGGTACAGTTTACCCACTTTGTAAGGATTCATTGGTAATTCCAGCACTTCCATCAACTAAATGTCAGATTCTCCAAGTTAAATTCATGGATGGCGTAACTGAAGTATCAAAAGATGCTCTCCAACCAGGCAAGTCTTATACTATCGTAGTGGATAAAGCTAATTCCAAAAAGGAAGATGGCACACTTATTGCCAAATACGATATCCGTCTGAACAATGCTGATGGCCCAGGCGCCTATGGAACACTCGCCCAAGCTCCAGGCAATGCCGCATCTTGTTCAGATATTACTGGTGCCGCAGGTACAATTGGCACAGATTCAACATCAGTAGACTGTAAATATACTTACACTCCAAAAGCTAAAGATCATCTCAAAGTAGAAGCTGATCCAACTGATGGTGTTGCCCTCTGTACAGTAGATTTAACTGTTCCAGAAATTCCAGTAGTACCTATTTGTAAGGCATTAAACCTCACAACTAATCCACTCGTTCCTGGTCATGAATTTGGCTTGAATCAATCAATCAAATTAAGCGCAAGTCCAAAAGACACCAATAATGCAGCTCGTGAGCCTCTTGTTTA
Source organism: Patescibacteria group bacterium (assembly GCA_963169815.1). Lineage (GTDB taxonomy): Bacteria > Patescibacteriota > Gracilibacteria > UBA1369 > UBA1369 > JADLFY01. The sequence goes on from CAUJDC010000009.1 coordinate 1,233, forward strand.
TACTGAAGAAGGATCTGGTTACTTTGTAGCCGATCCTGCCAACGCGGCCAGCTGTACTGCTGTCCCAGCCGAAGTAGGTTCAGGTGACGTAACTTTCGACGCTCCATCCAGCTGTAAATATAGTTATAAATCTCCTACCGCCATTCCATCCACTGGCAAAGTTCACTTCTCAGTGAGAGTAAAACAGGGTGACGGAGTCAGTGCTTGTAATGAAAGTTTTGAACTCAAAGTAAAACCGCAAGAAAAAGAAATGTGTTTGGCCCTCAATTTCCGTGTGAATGGTGCTTACACTTTAAATCCATCGATCAGTCCAGGCAACAGCTATGCGCTTTCTGCCGATCCACAAACCAATAAAGGTCACACTATTGGACTGATAGAATGGTCTGAAAATGGTCCAGGTAAACTTGTTGGCCAAATCACTAATCCGGCGATTTGTCCTGCTGCCATCGACAATGGCAATGTGACAACTCCAAGCTTCTGTCGTTATATTTTCTCTTCACCAACTGGTTCAACTGGCATCGGCTTCTCAGCTCACGCAGTACCAGATGATGGCAATCCTAACTGTAAAGCCAAGTCGGAAGGTTTCACACCTCCAGTTGTAACTCCATATTGTCTCTATCTCGATCTAGACACATCTGGCACATTCAACCCACTCGCTAGTAATAACATGAACGCTACTGTAGTAATGAGTGACGGCAGCAAATACAATAATAATGTTAGATTTGTTTCAGCTGATGGTTTTGGTCAATTCACTGGAGGCTACATCGCAGTTATAAATAACAATACTTCAAACTTCAGAACCAATACTGACTCTACCAATAACACTCATAATGTTACCTTCAGTAATGGTAAAACAACTACAGGTATCAATGTTATGCTCGCCGATACGAGCATCACTCAGACAGCAGCTTGTCAACGCAGCCTCTCACCTACTCCACAGTCTGAAAAATGTACAACTCCTCCAAATATAACCAAGAAATCTGATACACAATATTGTGCTGAAGGTGGTGACAGTAAATCATATTGCTGGACTATCACTGGCGGCAGTGGCAATCCACTCTTCTCTAATGGTACCAAGAGTGCTATTGGAAATTGTGTAAACCTTAAAACTCCATCTGAAGACTTTAAACTTCAGGTTGAAGACTGTAATCCAGCTTATGCCAATATCTGTTACGACAATTACAAAGAAACTCCAGATCATAATCCTCCAAAATTAGAAAAGCGTATCAGTAAGGATATGGTTAGCTTTGGTCGCCAGGTAAATTACTCAACTAAAGGGTCCGTAACTGTACCGGTTTACTACAAGCTTTCTTTCTACCCTTATAACTATGAAAGCGGCAAGAATATGACTGTCACAATTCATGATCCAGCCTTCACAGGTACAATTTACAGCCACACTACAGACAGTAATGGCGGTGCATCAAGCAAAGTTGGTACTATCAAGACTGACCTGAACTCAATCGTAGTTAAACAAAACAGCAATACTTATGACAAATGTTCTAGTGGCACAACCCCACTCTCTGACTGTTTCGAAATCGTCAGTGGTGCCCTAGTAATTCATGGCATTCAGACTAGTGAGGTAATTCAAATTACTTACAAAGGTAGTTTAACTTCTGCCATCACCGCTGCTGACTGTCAGGAAGGTAAAGTATGTAATGAACAATTCATCAATCAGTCTTATGCAACTGAAATGAAATATTGTCATGAGGAAACAAATCCAAGCACTGGTGAAAAGACATACCCATGTGACAATATTCCATCAGAAAGCGGTTACACTTGTAGCCCAGTTACTTACTACGACTCAACTGGCAAGCTCGTAACTTACAACCCATGTTCATCTGGTAGAATGACTGTCACTTCAGAAAAAACTATCGCTGAACTCGTTTGTCAGTACTTCCTCACTCGTGCCAGTGGTGATATCTTCCTCGAAGATCAGCTCCGCTATGGTATCGATGTATCTAAATGTTATCCATTCAAGAACATCTCTTCTACAATTACTAAACCAATTCCAGAAAGACCAGGTCATCTGATCAAGACGGGTACAGAGTCTGTTGAAACAGTAAGCATCACTCATGAAATCTGTTCTGCTGGTCAAGCTGCATTCCAGAATCTCGCTGATCTGGGCGCAGCTCAAAAGAAAGCTCTAAGCGAACTCTACGGTGCTGACCTTACTACTCTCTCCAGCCAAATCTGTGAAGTTGGTCTCGTTCCAGGCATTCAATGGACCAAAGAACAAATCAGCCAAGCTATCGAACAAAATGTTGGCAAACTCACCAGATGGGATGATGGTTCTCCAAAACCTGCAACTCTCTCATCAGTAACCGACATCATCAATAGCGGACGGGTTTACTACTTCAATGGTGAAACAAGTGGTAACAAGTTAAGCATTTCAGGCCTCGACATGCCTGATAACTCAGGTCCACTCACTATCGTAGTTGAAAACGCTGATCTCTATATCGATGACGATATCAAATATTCCGAAGCAGCAGTTGATACAACTGCAAACCTCGCTTCTCTCGGTGTAATCGTCCTCAATGGGAATATGTACGTAAGCAATGATGTCAAACAACTCGACGGCGCTTACTTCGTACAAAGAACTGACAGCAACGATCTCAGCAAGGGTAATGTTCTCGCCAGTCCAAATGAAGATACTGACAACTTGCTCACAGTTTCAGGTTCAATCTTCGGTAATATCGGCCCAATCTTCTCTCATCGTGTCGGCGCTGGTGACATCAGCCAGGATCAGGGTGCCATCACTATCCGCTATGACCAAAGAATTATCCAAAATCCTCCAACTGGTCTCGCTGAAATACTCGGCAACCTCAGCAGCGGACAGATAGCGCAGTAACATTCGCCCCTCCCCTCTCGAGCATTCAGAAAAAACGTACGGAATTCCGTACGTTTTTTCGTAGTGTCAAGAAAACTGAAATAAATTTCTTACAAGTTTTACAAGTCGACGAAATTTTATCTGCAGCTGACACAGCAAAAACTCAAATAAACTTATTTCAGGCAGACCTTTGAGATGAAGACTTGCATCTCTCTCACCAACTCCGAATTATCCAAAGTAGTTATTCTGATGCGGCCAGTTTTAAATCCTGAATCTATTTCCAGTAATTCCGCGTAAATACGACGCAAAGTCGCTAATGAAAATCCGCTTGCTTGCGTCACTAATTTGGAAATCACAAAAGGATGTTCTTTCATAATCTTAGCGATATCTCCAGGTTTTTCACCACGATCCAGCAAGCTTTTCACTTGAGCCATCAAACGAAAATGTCTAACCAGCATATAAAACATACCAACAATTTCTTCACCACTTTCTACCAGTATAGCTAGAGAATCCATCGCGTCTTTCAAACGTTTCGCCCCAAGGTAATCTGTTAATTTAAAAATCGAACTGGTTAAATTTTTGCTTACTACCTGATCTATCATCGCGCGATCAACTTTTTTATCTCCAGCAAAAAGTTTTAACTTTTGCAGTTCATTATTAATCTGCCATAAATTCCCACCACCAATATCGCCTAGATACTCTGTATCACTGGAACTTAAAACTAAACCTAATTGCTGAGCTTTTCCAGCAATCCATCTATTCAGAGTAGCGCCAGTTTTAGCTTTAAATTCTTCAAGCTGACCGATTTTAGTCAGTTTTTTATAAAGTGCTTTACGGGCATCGGGTTTAGCAGACTCAACAAAAACCAAAACAGCAAAATCTGGAACATTTTCTATTAAATCCACCACAGCCTTCAAATCATCTTCAGAGCCATCTCGCAAAAAATCACTGACCAAAATAAGTTTTTTTTCACTCAAAAAAGGATAAGACTCCAGTGCAGTCTGTAAATCCGCAGCAGACATATCTTCTCCAAGCAAAGTGATCACATTTAAATCACCGTATTTCTCAATAAATTTCTTTTTCCAGAGACTAGACTTTTCCAATACAGAAAAAGCATCTTCCCCACAAAACAGGTACAAATTTTTTAAGCTTTCCGTCATGTCTGCAAATTAAAGTGCTGGGAATTTTTTGTGCCAATCTGTATGCATTTGATACTGATGACCAACCTTGAGCAATAAATCTTCAGCAAACTGCGGCGCCAAAATCTGCAGTCCTACTGGCAGACCATTTGAATTGAATCCACAAGGCACTGATAAACCTGGAATACCAGCCATTGAAGCCGGAATAGTAAAGGCATCTTCCAAGTACATAGCTAATGGATCATTACTTTTTTCACCGACTTTGAAAGCCACTCCAGGAGAAACTGGCGTCATAATGACATCTACTTCCTTGAAAGCATTTTCAAAATCAGCTTTAATCAAAGTTCTAACTTTCATCGCTTTGCGATAATAAGCATCAAAGTAACCAGCTGAAAGTACATAATTACCAGTCAAAATACGTCTCTTCACTTCTTGGCCAAAACCTTGATCACGAGTTTTATAATATTGTTCAACAATATCAGTCACTTCTCCTTCTGGCTTCAAACCAAATCTAATTCCATCATATCTGGCTAAATTCGCTGAAAGCTCAGCAGGCATAATGATATAATAAATCGCCACTGCATACTTTGTATAAGGCAGAGAAATCGGCACCAATTTAGCACCAAGTTTTTCATAATCAACCATAGCAGCCCTAACAATTTTTTCTACTTCAGGGTCTAGGCCTTCAACAAAATATTCTTTGGGCACACCAATTTTAAGTCCCTGTAAGTCACTATTTAAACCGGAACTATAATCTGGAACTGCCACACGAGGTGTAGTTGAATCCTTCATATCGCTACCTGCAATTGTCTGTAAAATCATCGCCAAATCCTCCACTGTCTTCGCGAATGGACCGATAGTATCAAGTGAAGAAGCCATAGCCGTAACACCTGAACGCGAAACGCGTCCATAAGTAACTTTAAGACCTGAAACCCCACAAAAAGCAGCTGGCAAACGAATTGATCCACCAGTATCTGTACCAATAGAATAATAAGCAGACTGAGCAGCCACAGCAGCAGCAGAGCCCCCGCTAGAGCCACCTGCCACCCTTGAAAAATCCCATGGATTGCGAGTTGGACCATAAGCCGAATATTCAGTGGAGCCACCACAGGCAAATTCATCTGTATTAGTTTTTCCAGTAAGGACTAAACCTGCATTAAAAAGTTTTTCAGCAACTGTAGCATTGTAAGGTGGCACAAAGTTACTGAGAATTTTAGAAGCAGAAGTAGTTAAAACACCCTGAGTATTGATAATATCTTTAAGCGCACCAGGAACTCCATCGAGCAGCCCCAAGAGTTCGCCTTTTTCCTGACGCGCGTCAGCTTCTTTAGCGAGTTTTTCCGCTTCAGTTCTAGTCGTAGTGATATAAACATTCAAATCAGCATTTTGTTTTTCGGCTCTGTCCATCATGGCAGCAGCCAATTCAGAAGGTTTGAACTTCTTTTCTCTAATGCCAGCTGACGCTTCTTTTAAAGTTAAGTTTTCTAACATATTATTCTTCTTTAATTACTGCTTTTACGGCAATTTGTCCAGAAATTTTTGGCAAAGTAGAAGTGGCCAGCAAAACCTCTGGGTTGACAGTCGTTTCTACAAAGTCAGGACGTGTAATATTTTTCAAATTTGTAACCTGTAAAGTCATTTCAACTCCTTCGGTATTCACTTCTTCCAAGATTTTCATATAATCCAGGATTGAATTCATCTGGCCGGCATATTTTTCGGCCTCCTGATCAGAAATACCAATTCTTGATAATTGGGCAATATGCTTTAATTTAGTTGCATCAATTTTTTGTTCAGCCATCCCCAACCTATGTTAAAAGAATAATGAAAATAACTTACTGAATTCTACACATTTAAATTTCCCAGACAAGGTTTTAATTTCTCCAAAAGATTGTTATAATCTCGCTGCTTAATGGAAGTCAAAACATGGAAAATCAAAACAGCGCCATACTACCAGCTCAAAAAATCATTAAACATAGCGACATTTTAAGGTCTCTGCGTCAGGTTTCTTTGGTCTTTTTCTTTGTGATCGGAGCAGCGCATTTACTTAGTGGTCTATTTGCCAGTCAGAATATCTTTCTCCCATTCACAAATATTGTTAATCGCGCTTTAGATATACCTTTTGCTATCATTGGAACGGTACTAGGGCTCAGTCAAGCCAAAATTAGCTCAGAAAGCAGCTTTAAAACAACTTATTTGGTCTTAATGACGCTAATTTGTCTTTTGGTTTTAGGTGTTTTACTGTATATTAACCTCCTTATTCCCGATAAAATAATCAGCTAAAGCTACTATGCTCAATTGGATAAGAAAACAATTCGGCTCTGCTCAAAAAGGAAGTGCTACTGATCAAAAATTAGTTATGGCCTTTGGTACTTTCGACTATCTTCATGCTGGGCATGAAAATTATCTCAAACAAGCCAAAAAACTTGGTGACGAATTAATTGTTATCATCGCCCGCGACCAAACTGTGCGCAGCGTGAAGGGCCAACCACCAGTAAATGATGAAAATCAGCGTCTCAAAAACCTCCGTCTCACTGGCTGGGCTGACAAAGTCATTTTAGGCAACCTCGAAAACAAGCATCAGGTAATCCTCAAGCATCAGCCAGATGTGATTGCCCTCGGTTATGATCAATACGCCTTCACACAGACTTTGCAAAGAACTATTATTGAAAACAGTCTTTCTACTGAAATCATTCGCCTCATGCCTTATTTCCCTCAAGTCTACAAATCTTCTCTAATTAGAGAAAAACTGGGGCAAACTCCGATTGGAGAAAAAACTCCAGTAAATAACTTAAACCCAACCGCCATCAACTAAACGCCCATCCTAAAAATGGCCAAAAGCAAAAATAAACAAATCCTCATCCACGATCTGAACGGCAACATTTTTTACGAAATGGGGCGTGGCATTAAATTGGGCTTTACTAATCTCTGGCGAAATCGCTTACTCAGCGCAGCAACGATTTTGGTCATGGCTATCATGATTTGTATTTTCAATTCCATCCTGGCTGTTAACTATATTTCCAGGCAGGCGCTACAAAATATTAATCAAAAAGTTGATCTAATTTTTTATCTCAAAGATGGTACTGACTACTATTCAGCCAATCTGCTCGCTACCAAGCTCAAAGAAGTCCCAGGAGTTAAAAATGTTGCATACATTTCCAAAGAACAAGCGCTCAGTATAGTTTCACAAAATTATCCACAAACTGTGGATTTCCTCCGCAAATTCAATTTAAAAAACCCACTTCCAGCATCTCTAAGTGTCACCACAGAAACAGCTGAAGCTCATCAAAATGTTTACAATTTCATCGACCAATCCCCTCTCAATCAATATCTAGAAGAGCATGACGAAAGCAATATCAGCCAGCGCGACATTATCTCTTCTACAGCACGCAATTTAGCCAATCTAAATCTCTTCATTAAACAGCTGATTTTCTGGATAGTATTTGTTTTTATTATTGGTGGTTCACTAATTATCATCAATGCCATTCAGCTGACTATTTTCACCCGTCGTCAGGAAATTTTTATTATGCGTTTAGTGGGAGCAACACCCAACTTCATTCGTCTACCTTTTATTACTGAAGCTATTTCCTATGCAGTCGTGGCCGTTATTCTGAGTTTCTTTTTATTATTTGCCGCCGGACAAGCTTTGGAGATCAATAATTTAGCAATCTTCCGCGAATTCCAAACAATTAATTTACTCCCTGTTTTCTTTACAGAAATTGGTCTGAGCGCGCTCTTAGGTCTAATCAGTAGTTTCTTTGCCGTTGAAAAATACCTGCATGGCAATTTAGTTTTCCACTCATGAAAAATACCCGATATTTTTCTACTCAAGGCATTATCATTCGCAAACAGCAAAGCGGAGAGCATGACTGGTTTTTAACTATTTTTAGCCCTGAACATGGCCGTATCCAGGCAATCAGTAGAGCTTCTCGCAAAATCACCAGCCACAAAGGCAGCCATCTCGATCCGCTTAATCTCTGCAGTTTTCAATTTTACCGCAATGGCGAACGTCTTTTACTTACCGAATGCAAAGTAGAAAATGCTTTTATCAGCCTCAAGTCAAATCTTCAGCAATCATTAACAGCGCTTTCACTTTCCGAATTAATACTAAAATCAATCAATTCTGATCAGGAAAATCTTGAGCTCTTTCAACTTTTCCATCGCTACTTACAATTGCTAAATCAAAACACTTTAAGCTCATTACAGTTAGCTGAGTTCAAAATAAAATTGCTGCGCAATGCCGGATCCTGGCCCGATCTTTCACTCTGTTTTTTCTGTCAGAAAAAATGGCAAGACAGCTCTGCCATCTGGTTTGATTCAGAAAGTCATCTTTGCTGTGAAGAATGCCTTACACTCACTCACAATCAATTGGAAATAATTAGTTTTAACAGCATCAAATTAGCAAATTTCTTGGCCAATTATGAAGCCGCAAATCTCACCATTCATACCCCAGCCAACAATCTTTTTGAATTAGACAAAATTACTGATCAGTTTCTGCGTCAATACTTCCAGCATGATTTAAAAGCCAATCCACTTAGTTATTAAATTCTAGAAACTTTTTGAACGCCATGAACATGCTCCAACCCTCGAACAATTGTATCGAGCTGTTCATCATCTAGAACATCTATTAACATTCTTCTTTCAACCAAACCATTAGCCAACTTTGACGTATTGAAACCCAGAATTGTGCTGCGGGCACGATTGACCAAAGCAATAATATCCTTCATTTGGCCATAACTTTCAGTTACCTCCAAAACCAGAGAAACATGATAGCGATCCGGAGAAATTTCTTTTTCCTGACTGGCTAAATGAGCTTCAAGCAACCTTTCCGTATCAGCATTTACGACAAATTTACAGTTAGCTCGGTGCAAACTCACACCTTTAACCTTAGTCACATAAGCGACTACTTTCTCAGTAATGTTTGGTTTACAACAACTGGCCAAGCGATATGGCATATCTTTTTGACCACCAATAATCAACTTATCCTTCGGCACTGAAACCTGCTGCTTAACTGGCATTAAACGGCCTTTACGCTGTTGCGTAAGTTTATTATTTGGCCTGAGCAGAATATCAGCTGATTTGCCTGTCACATTCTTGAAAACGATGCCCGATGTAATAGTTCCGGCGCCCAATTCCTCCATGATTTCTATTCTTTCTTTGGCTGAAGTAGCTCTGCCTTTATAGGTTTTTAAAAAAGTTAAACTTTCATCAAGTTTCTCTAGTTTCAATTTTTCCAAAAGCAAATTCATTTCCTCCTTACCTTGATCAAACAAAGTGTCCTTATCCAAAGTGCGGAAATAGTTCTTAATGCGATTACGAGCATGTTTGGTCTTCGCAAAACCTAACCAGCTCAATTTAGTATTAACTTTCGGGAAAGTAATGATTTCAATAATATCCCCATTTTTTAACTCATAATCCAGTGGTACTACATTGCTATTTACCTTTGCCAAATGACAATGGTGACCAATATCAGAATGTACGGCATATGCAAAATCAATTGGCGTAGAACCAACTGGCAAATCCTTAACCAGATTTTCAGGAGTAAGCACAAAAACGCGATCGCTGTAGAGATTCATTTTCAAAACCGCGGTATCAGCATCAATAGTCTTGAGATTCTTTCTCAAATCCCCCAGCATATTAAGTAGCCTTAGATCATGTCCCTGAGATTTTTCTTTATACAACCAATGCGAAGCCACACCCATTTCAGCAAATTTATGCATAGAAGCAGTCCTGATTTGCACTTCAGTTGGTTTTTTGGCATCGCGAGAATTAAGTCCCACTAAAGCCGTATGCAAACTGCGATAACCATTGTTTTTCGGACGTGCAATATAATCTTTAAAGCGGTCTGGCAAATTTTCATACTTGGCATTCAGAATACTCAAAATTTTATATAGTTTTTCCAGATTATCCTGGCTATCTACCTCAACATTCTCATCGGTATTTAAAACAATACGCATCGCATATATATCGTAAATCTGATCAAGAGTTGCCGTTTTCTTTTTTAGTTTTTTATAAATACTGAACAAATTTTTAATACGCCCAGAAATCATTACTTCGAAACCATTCTTAACCATTAATTTCTGTAATTCTTTCTTGATATCTTCAATATTTTTTTCAGTTTCAGACAAATATCTATCCAAATCCTTCTTCAAAACTTGATACTCATCAGGAAAAACGTAAGCAAAAGCCAAGTCTTCCAGAGTTAATTTAAAATCATACAAACCAAGTCTTGAAGCAATTGGCACATAAACCTCCAATATTTCCCTGGCATTAGCTTTTTGTTTCTCAGGAGTTTTGAACTGCAAAGTCTCCATATTTTCGATACGATCGGCCAATCTGATCAAGACAACCCTGATATCATGTGCCAAAGTCAAAAACATCTTACTAATAACTTTGGTATCAGAAGAAGAATATCTCGACTTTATAGAGTTAATTTTACCCAAACTCTCTATCAGTCCCATTGCTTCCTTACCAAACAATTCCTCAATTTTAGCGCCATCATAACGAGGCGAATACATGGCACTAATCAGAACTGAGGCCACAATCATATCCCTATCCGGGTTGAGTTTGAGGATTTTATCACAAGTAAGCCTTAAAGCCCTAGTAAAATAGCTTTCACCAGAATAACGATAAAGCGATTTATATAAATACGCAGAATATTCCAGCAATTTATCCAAAATCTTGGATTCTTCTCCTGGGAAAAAAGGTTCTAATTGTGCTCTATATAGTATGTCAGGACCCATGGTAATACCATATAACACAATTCCACCAAAAGTAAAAGTCCGAGTTTCTACTACTTGTTGACTAAATTTATATTGCTGCCTGGAACCTCAGTCACAGTCACTCCTACAATTAAAGCAGCTCGATTTTTGGTAATTCCTTCAAGTTTCAGCTTCAAATCAATTAGATCATTTTCATAATCAGTCGAAAGTTGGGTCAAAGCAGCGAGTTTTGCCTTAAATTCAATCTGCTTTTGACTAGTTTCAATAAATTTATCAATTAACAGACTAGCCTTTTCAGCTTCGGCTTTTTCCAGTGAGCTAAAGAAATCAGCTTCATATCTATCTTTATCTGGATTTAAACTATTAACTGATGCCTTCAAATCATCTACTTGAACATTAATCTCCTTACGTAGTGTATTGCCTTCATCGAAAACGGCCTGCATATCCGCCGTCAATTGATCCAAAGCCTCATCTCTGCGTAATTTACCATTAAGTGAAGCGCCTACATCAACTTGATTAGCATTTCTAACCTTAGCCAAATAACGCACATAATAAACAAATTTGTTACGGGCAAATTCCAAATCTCTACCAAAACCATAATAAACAGCCGCACTAAAGCCAGTTTCTGTAATTGAAATAGGATCTTTTAACTTACCAAAGTAATAAGCATTATAGAACACAGCGTCCATTCTATAACGCTGATCCCCACCATTAGAACCAAATATTTCCGCTGTATAAAAGCCCATTCTTCTCATCATCTCAGCATCAAAGTTGACCTTATCATTACTTCCGACAGTCAATTCCAAACCTGGTTTAGATTTGAACAAACCTGTAACAGTATCAATCAAGTGTAGCGAGACACCCAGCCAGAAAGCGCCGACAAGCACTGCCAGAAATACCACTATTCTGATAATATGTCTCATTATCGGCCAAATAATACTCGGTTTGGGATCTATCGCAGCATCGTCATGCAGTACTTCTTTAATTTCTGTAGCTGCTTCAGCGCCAACTTCTTTTGGTTTTCTTTCAAATACTGCAGTAATTATATCAAACATTCTACCCAAAAAACCTTTTTGAACTGGAACCTCCTCAAGCAAATCATCAGGTTCAGTTACTAAATCTTCATTAAGCTTTTTAGCCTCTTCCAATCTAGCTTTTTCTGCTTGAAACTCGGTTTCATCATGATTCTCAACCACAGATTCATTTAAGTCTCGTACAGATAAATCTGCTGGAGCTTCGACAGGTTTATATTCTTCTTCAAAGACGTCCATAGAATGCTCAGATTCTTTTGGCGTACTAGAAAGTTCTGGCAAAACATTTGAATCTTCCACCATCGGATTAACAAAATGACTTTCTTCAGGAGGTGATTCCTCTAATGGTTCAGCCGGGGCTTCAGACACAGCCGGGGCTTCAGGTAAAGCCGGTGTTTCAGGTAAAGCCGGTGTTTCAGGCAAAGCCGGGGCTTCAGACACAGCCGGTGTTTCAGGCAAAGCCGGGGCTTCAGACACAGCCGGGGCTTCAGGCTTAATGTCTTCAGTGTAGACAATTGGCTCCTCTTCAGTAGCTTTCGGTATTATTGGAGCCTCTACCTGTTCTTTTTCTATTTCAATGGCTTCAGGGTCTTCCACGAGTTGCTCAGCATCGATTGGAACGGCTTCTTCTTCAGTTTTTTTATCAATCAGTCCCTTCTTATCAGCGATATTTTCGCTTAAAACCAAAGGCACGTCTTGACCAGCAGGATTCAGAGATTTTTGCTTGCGTCTACGTCTACGACGACGTTCACGCTCCTTCTCTTTTTGTTTTTCTGTTTTAGGTTTTTTAGTAGAATTAGAGCTTTGAGCAGATCCACTAGTTAAATTACCGCTATTTGAAGGTATTTTTACATCATTAGCAGGTTCATTTGACGTAATCCCCGAATTGTTTGAGTTTTGGTCGTCCATTTAGCTAAATAGAAACACTTCTTTTTCTCATCATTATAACACAAAATAAGCTTTTAAAAAAGCCCCATTCGAGGTGAATGAGGCTCTGATTTACTTTGAGAATAGAATTAGTCCTTTTTTTCTTCTTCCTTAGAAGCAGCTTCAGCTTTTTCACCACCTTCTGTGGAAGTGCCATCAGCTGGAGTAGTTTCAGCCTTGAGTTCATCTGGAACTTCAACACTTTGTTCTTCAAATTCCTTAACTTCATTAACTGAAACGAGCATTTCCTCAAGATCTGAGAGAATTTCAACTTTATCGTTGAATTTCAAGTCCTTAATGTGTATAGAATCACCGATATTTTCCAATTTAGATACATCTACAGTAATTTCATGTGGGATATCCATTGGTAGACAATGTACTTCGATTTCATGTTTAACCAAGCTAACAATACCATTGAAGGTCTTCACAGCAGGAGCTTCTCCAACCACAACTACAGGAACTGTAGCTGTAACCTTCTTATTCATATCAATTTGTAAGAAGTCGACGTGAGTAAAACGATCAGAAATTGGGTTATAATCAATTTCGTGAATCAAAACTGGCAATTTTTGGCCATCTACAGAAAGGTTAATCACCTGAGTAGTGCTGGCTTGTTTGAAAGCTTTTCTAAAAGCCTGATATTCCACAGTCACACTGTGATTTTGAAAGCCTTTTCCGTAACAAACAGCTGGAATTACATTCTGTTTGCGGAGAGAATCAGCAGATGATTTTCCATCCCTAACTTTGGCTTCAAGTACAAGAAGTTCCATATTTTTACTATCAAAAAATAATGATGCGGCCAGAGTCTAGCGCAAAATAAAGCCATCTGCAACAGAATTTATTGACGCTTTAGACCTAAGTCTTCTAAAATACGAAAGTCTAATCTCTTAAAGAAATAAAATTATGATGGATCAAATGAAGGAAATGATGGCTTTGAAAAAGAAAGCAGACGCTATCCAGGAAAAACTTGGGAATACTCATATCGAAGCCGATGAAGGTGAATACACAATCACTATTAATGGTAAGCAAGAATGCATCGCTGCGCTTAAAGATGGGGTTCCTCAACCAAATCTTGTTAAAGCCCTCAATAAGGGTTTGAAGAAATCACAGGAAATCGCTCAAAAAGAAATGAAAGAGATCATGGGAGGCCTGGGTCTTCCCGGACTTGGCAAATAGCAATCTATAAATAAAACAAATGGTCTATCGACGTCACTCAGCCAAAAAACTACTTTGGCCTAAATTAGTGGTTTTAGTAGCGACTCTTGTCATTGTCTTTTTTGGCTATCATTGGCAGCGCTATAATTATTTAATCAGCACTCCAGTCAACTCGGCCAATACTTCAGAAACTATTATCACTATTAAAAAGGGTGATAATAGTAAAAAAATAGCGGAAACCCTACAAAGCAAAAACCTGATTCTAGATACCGACGCTTTCAAAATGTATGGTAAACTCAACAATCTCGATAAAGATATCAAAGTCGGCCGTTTTGGTCTCAATCAGGCCCAAAATATTGGCGAGATCTATTCAGTAATCACTTCCAACAAAACTCGCCAAGCTGTTGTCACTATTCCAGAAGGCTCAACTATCAAAGACATAGACCAGATTTTGGTTGATCAAAGCCTCATTCAAAGCGGAGAATTCATTGCCGCCACCAAAGCTTTCAAGAATTATGCAAAATATCCCTTCCTGAACGAGGAAGAACAACAAAAACTTCCACATCCACTGGAAGGCTACCTTTTCCCTGATACTTATTTTGTTGATGTAACTGACTATGATAATCAAGCTTTAATCAGCATGCTACTTAATACTTACAAACAAAAAGCTTTAGATATAGCCAAAGGCAGCTCTAAATCACTCGATCAAACTATGATAGTTGCTTCGATGATTGAAAAAGAAGCCAATCGCGATCAGGATAGACCAAAAATCGCCGGAATTATCTGGAAAAGACTCGATGAAAGCTGGGTTCTCGGCATTGACGCTACTCTATTATATCTAAAAGATGATCGGGAAATAGACTTCCAGGATTTGCAGGAAAACAGCCCATATAACACACGTAAGAATGCTGGATTACCTCCAGGGCCAATTGCCAATCCAGGACTCGCTAGCATCAAAGCAGCGGCCAATCCTGAAACAACTCCTTACTATTTTTACCTTACTTCAAAGGACGGCGAGATGGTTTACGCTACCACCAATGAAGAACACAATCGGAATAAAGCACAGTACCTTTAAAGGGTTCATGCTTAAAAAGATGTTGTAGAGGTCGACGTACCGCTATTTAATTACACGGCTGGCGCGACTAGAGATACAGGAGCGTTGAAAGTGAATTTCAATGTAGCTATTTCTGACTTCTGGCCATTGGCATCGACTGCATAAACTTTATAGCTATTGGCACCTTCTTTTAAATTACCATAAGACATCTTAACATTGTATGACCAAGTCGTGTCCCCTGCTTTGAACTTATTGAGTTTGAAGTCGTCCACCCACAATTCGCTAGCACCAGCCACTGTTCCTGTAATAGCAAAACCATCTTTGGCCAAAACCATTCCTTCCTGATAAGTTTTTCCATCAACCTTAGCAATTTTTGGTTTTTGCAAAGGCACTGCACTAACAGTAGCTGCATTTTCAGTTAATTCAACCTGAACCTTAAGTGGCTTGGTTTCCATGGCATTTTCATCAACTCCAACAAATTCATAAGTATTAACACCAGGTAAAACATTGCCCTTAGTCACAGATAAATCATAACTCCAATTGAGAGCCTCATCATCAAAACTATTGATCAAAATCTTTTCTACTTTATCGCTTCCAGCCAAAGTTTGTTTAAGCAAAACTTTCTTTGTACCTTCAGAAGCTTTACCAATCAAACTCTGTTTATCGCCAGTAATTTTGATGATTGTAGATTTTGGAGAAGTCAATGTAGGTGGTTCCAAAGTGCTGAGTTTTTGAGTAGAGCCAGTATCTGCATTAATAACCGCGTCAGCAGAGATTTCGCCAGTAGCATTTACATCAGTCACAGTATTAATAGCACTGCCAGGTTTGCTGAAATCAGTTGGATTATCATCCTCAGCTGTATTCCATTTATACCAATCACTTTCTTCAAAAGTCGGATCGGTTGCTCCAAGTACTGAAGGCGACTTGCGATCATAGAACTCTTTCATAACTGCATCGTTCAAAATAGTCTGTTGACCAATTCCTACTGGAATTGATTCGATAGTTCTCATCTTGCCATCGGCATTCTCAAGAATATCTGTTTGGACTTGCCCTCTAATAACACGTAAAACTTCATCGCCATTTTTTTCCAAATCAAAGACCGTACCAGTAATGGCATAAGAAGCAAAATTGGTATTAATAACAAAATCAGTTTTTCGAATCACATTCTGTTTAGGTTTATTAACCCAAATCTTCCCTGAGTTCAAATAAATCAAAATCTGTTGATAATCATCCTTCTTACTAATGTCCAAAAGAGTAATCTGAGTATTTTCATCCATACGTAAAACCGTACCATCATAGAAAGTCATCACACCTTTAGCGCTTTGAAGAGTTTTTACTGAATCTCCGAGTTTTACTTTTGACCCATTATAAACATTTTCCCAGTCGCTTGTTCCGAAACCAAGCAGCTTAGATCTACCTTCAGCCAGGAAATAAACAGCATCACCTTTGGCATTCGGGAAAAAGCTACCCCACATCTGAAAAGCCAAAATCACAAAAACTCCTAGCGTGATTAAAGCTAGAAACGGCAATAAATATTGCGAACGGGCGCGACGACGATATCGTCTCATGTAAATTGTCACTTCTTTTTATTTTGTTAGTGGTTAAAACTAGCATACAACAGTCACTATCTAACCAGATCAAGCAAATTATAGCCTTTTACAAGTCGCTGTAAAGCCAAAACAACACTTAAATTGTTTTATTACAAGTTGGAATGAACCTGTAAAAATAAATTTAAATTAGTTATTTAATTTTTTACAAGGAAGTAAGAGAAAAATGACGAGACAGTATGAAAATACGGCGAGGATTTTTTATCGCAACTGACGCAGTAAAAAGCTAAATAACTAATTTAAAAACCGAGTTCCTTTTTGAGAGCATTGATATCTCTCGACAAATTCTGATCCACCTTCACTTGATTCACTACTTTATTGCAGGCGTGCATAACAGTTGTATGATTGCGACCACCAAATGAATCACCGATTGTTTCATATGATTGATTCAAAATTTCACGAATCAAATACATGCTTACCTGCCTTGGCATCATAATTTCTTTTTTGCGGTCAGCACCAATCAAATCGCTCTTGGTCAGACTATAGTATCTAGCTACAATATCGATCACGTCTTCCAGATTTCTAGCAACACGTTGCTTTTCTTCTTTAAAATCAATAGTTGTAGCCTCCTGATCGCGGCTTAATTTACGAATTACCTGAGCAACAGTTCTAATGGTTGGAGTAGCGTTTTCCAATTGGGCTTCACCAATTGCAGTTACCAAAACACCAATCATTTCGCGTACACTGTGTGTAACATTAAAAGCGATAAATTCAACAACCTCTGGATCCAGCATCACTTGGTATTCAGCGCATTTTGCACGAAGAATAGCCAGTCTAGTTTCAAAACTTGGTTTTTGAGCTTCTATCAACATACCCATACCGAAGCGGCTCTTCAAACGATCGTCAAAGCCTTCGAGTTCGCGAGGAGGGCGATCAGCACTCAAAATGATTTGTTTACCATTATCATAGAGATCATTGAAAGTATGAAAGAACTCTTGTTCAGAAGTAGCCTTGTTGGCAAAGAATTGAATATCGTCAACAATCAGACAATCAAGATTTCTATATTCATCTTTAAATGGTTTGGTGTGTTTTTTACCAATGGCTTCAATAATTTTATTGATGAAATGCTCAGCAGTCATATAAACAACACGTTTACCCGGGAAGTTTTTCAAAATCTCATGACCAGTAGCTTGCAACAAATGAGTCTTACCCAAACCCACTCCACCATAAACATAAAGTGGATTGTAAATTCCTGCGGGTTTAGCACCTACCGCCATACAGGC
>CAUJDC010000010.1 GCA_963169815.1 Patescibacteria group bacterium
TTTTTGGCCTTCGTTATTGATGCTAACGGACTGGCCATTCAAATCGATTTGCATAATCAAAGTTTATTTTCAGTGGGATTATAGCATCTCCATTGAAAGCTGACCAAAAATTGTTTAAATTATGACCAAATAAATTGAAATAAAATGGATAAAAAAGAAGTTAAGACCCGTATCGAGAAATTGAAGGAGAAAATTCGAGATTTAAATTATCAATACTTCATTCTCAATAAATCTGAAGTTTCTGAAGCTGTGCGCGATAGTTTGAAGCTGGAATTAAAACAACTGGAAGAAAGATTTCCGGAATTTATCACACCTGATTCCCCTACTCAAAGAGTCGGCGCACCACTTTCTGGTAGATTTGATAAAGTTCCACATATTACTCCAAAGAAATCTTTAGCGGATGTTTTTTCCTGGGAAAACATTGAAGATTGGGAAAATAAAATGGCTAAACTACTCCCATCTGACCAAGTGCTTCATTATGTTTGTGAATTAAAAATTGATGGCCTCAATATCACTTTGCATTATGAGGAAGGGCTTCTGAAAAAAGCGATAACCAGAGGTGATGGGACACTAGGTGAAGATGTCACGCATACAATCAAAACCATTGAATCAATTCCGCTGGCTTTGAACGAGAAAATTAATTTAGAAGTAACTGGCGAAGTTTACATTAATAAAGAGGCGTTTAAGAGAATTAATGATGAGCAGATTGCCCGAGGCGGAGAAACTTTTGAAAACGCTCGCAACACAGCCGCTGGAACTGTTCGACAATTGGACCCAGCAGTGGCTGCAGGTAGAAATTTGTCGGCATTTTTTTATGAAATTGGCCAAACTGATATGGAAGGTGTGCCACGCCGTCAGCAAAATGTACTAGAGAGATTATTAGACTTGGGACTCCCAGTTTGTACTGAATATAGATATGCAGAAAGTTTGTCTGACGTGAAAAAATTCTTGGAGCATGCTGGAGAAATTCGCGAAAAACTTCCTTATGAAATTGATGGAGTAGTAATTAAAGTTAATGAAAAGTCTCAGCAACAAATACTTGGTTGGACTGCTAAAACTCCACGCTTTGCGGCAGCTTATAAATTTCCTGCTGAACAATCCACGACCAGAGTTTTGGACATTCATGTACAGGTTGGCAGAACTGGTGCGCTTACTCCTGTGGCCGTGCTTAGCCCCGTAAAAGTTGCTGGTTCAACCATTTCCAGAGCGACTTTGCATAATGAAGATGAATTAAAAAGAAAGGATGTGCGCATTGGCGACACTGTAATTATTCAAAAAGCTGGTGATGTCATTCCAGAGATAGTTGGTGTTTTAAAAGATTTACGCAATGGTAATGAAAAGGAATTTAAATTCCCAAATCACTGTCCTGTTTGTAATTCCAAGGTAATTCGTAAAGAAGATGAATCGGCAATTCGTTGCAGTAATCCTGATTGTTTTGCCCAAGATAGAGAAAGGTTTATTCACTTCGCTACGGTAATGAATATCGACACCATGGGAGAGAAAGTTATTGATGCACTATTGGAGGCCCAGATGATTGATGAAATTTCTGATGTTTTTAAACTGACTAGAGCTAATCTCCTGCAACTTCCTTTATTCAAAGAAAAGAAGTCTGACAAATTAATTGAAGCGATTGCCGCTGTGAAAAAAATTGGCTTAGAAAGATTTTTATTCGCCCTTGGGATTAGACATGTGGGGGAAGAAACGGCGATTGCATTGGCCAATTTCTTTAGACATGAATGGCAAGAACATCAGGACAAAAAAGGGCACAGCAAAACTTTTTCAGATGTGAATGATTTATTGGTTTTGGCACAGGAAATGAGTATTGAAAAACTTGAACAGGCAGAAGGATTTGGTGAAAAAGTTAGTGAAGAAGTTTTGGAATGGTTTAAAAATGAAAGAAATGTTGAGATGTTGAAAAAACTTCAAGAAGAAGGTTTGCACTTTGTCGATGAAGGAAAACCGATGAGCTTGAAACTTAAAGGGATGATCTTTGTTGTCACAGGAACACTAACTAATTTATCGAGAGATCAAGCCAAAGAAAGAATACGCCAAAATGGTGGTAAGGTAGTTAATTCAGTAAGTTCAAAGACTACTTACTTGATTCAAGGTGAACAGGAAAAAGCCAGCACCAAAGAAAAAGATGCTAAAAAATATAACGTAAAAGTTTTGAGTGAAGTAGAATTTTTGAAATTAATTGAATAATGAAAAATAAAAAATTTCTCAAAGTAGCGATTGTTGCAGAGTTGTTGGTAAAAATGGGAGGAGCAGAAAGAGTAGTAAAAAAACTTTCTGAAATGTATCCGGATGCCCCAATTTACACTCTGCTTTATGATGAAGAAAAATGTGGTAGAGAGTTTTCCAAAGATCGAGTTCGCACCTCTTTTTTGCAAAAATTTCCTGGTTTTATTCGCAAAAGATATCGTTGGCTACTCAAGTTAATGCCTTATGCAGTTGAATCTTTTGATTTAAGTGAATATGACTTGGTGATCAGTTCCAGCTCAGCTCTTGCTCATGGAATTTTGACCGGCTCTGAGAGTTTGCACATCTGTTATTGTCATACTCCTATGCGTTACGCTTGGGATTACGCGCATCAATACACCAAGGAAAAATGGTTTAATCCAGTGAAACGCTGGTTGGCAGAATCTGCCATGGAAAAAATTCGTATTTGGGACAAAATCGCGGCTGACCGTGCGGACCATTACATAGCGAACTCTGCCCATGTGCAGGCCAGAATTTCCAAGTACTATCGCCTACCTTCAGAAATAATTTATCCGCCTGTGGAAGTTGAAAAACTTTCAGTAGAGAGTAAAAAAGTTGGACATGATGGGGATTACTTTTTGATGATGTCGACACTAGCTGCTTACAAAAAAGTTGATTTGGTCATTAGTTTGTTTAATAAAACTGGCAAGCGTCTAGTGATTGTTGGTGATGGTGCGGAACGTGAATTTTTGGAATCGATTTCAGGAAAAAATATTGAGTTTAAAGGGAGAGTTTCTGATACAGAAAGAGAAAGATGGCTGACTGGATGTAAGGGGTTGATTTTCCCATCTGAAGAAGATTTTGGCATAACCATGGTAGAGGCTTTAGCTTGCGGCAAACCAGTGCTGGCTTACGGAGTTGGTGGGGCGTTGGAAATTATCAAGCCTGGTTTTAATGGAGAATTATTTACTGAACAAAATTTGGCTTCACTGGAAAACGCTTTAGGTAAATTGATGGTTAATATGAAGAAGTATGACTCGAAAGCTATCATGACTGATGCCAAGCGCTTTTCTGAGGAGAGATTCGAAAAAGAGTTTAGAGAGTTTGTCCAGAAATTTTAGTTCTAATTTAGTCGGAAAAAGGGTAAAAAATTTATACTTAACTATTTTTGATGTCTCTTTATAGAAAATACCGTCCAAAGGACTTCCCTAGCCTAGTTGGCCAGGAACATATTCGCATTACACTTTTAAATGCCATAAAGGAGTCACAGATAGCTCACGCTTATCTATTTACTGGCCCACGTGGAACAGGAAAAACAACTACAGCGAGACTACTGGCTAAGGCGATCAATGCTGAAAAGATGACTGAAGATGGACGTTTTAATGGCTCTGAAATCGCTGAAGAAATTGATAATGGGAGACTCATAGATGTGATTGAAATTGATGCTGCTTCCAATCGTGGTATTGACGAGATTAGAGATTTAAGAGAAAAGATCAGCTATGCCCCAACTAGAGCCAAGAACAAGGTGTATATTATCGATGAAGTGCATATGCTGACTAAAGAAGCCTTCAATGCCTTGTTGAAGACCTTGGAAGAGCCGCCTAGCTTTGTTTACTTTATTTTAGCGACTACTGAAATTAATAAAGTACCAGAAACGATTATTTCTAGATGTCAGCGTTTTGATTTCAGAAGAATTACTGAGGATGATTTGATGAAAAGACTAAAGTTTGTCGCTAGTGAAGAGGGAATTATTGCTGAAGAAGAGGGCTTAAAAATTATCGCCAAACAGGCCAGAGGTGGTTTAAGAGACGCATTGAGTTTGTTGGAACAGCTTATTTCTGGGAAAAAACTGGAAAGTACCAGGGTAAAGGCAGTATTGGGTATGTCGAATTTGGCGGCTGTAGAAAAACTTTATACATTGATTGAAAAAGCTGAGGCGGCCGAAGCTGTCAAAGAATTGCAGATATTATTTGCTCAAGGTACTGACTTGATTCAGTTCAATAAAGAAATGCTTGATTATTTGAGACAAAAGCTAGTCGACAAAGTCACTGCCAATGATGATAGTGGAGCTCGCGATGTGATAGAACTGATTGGCAATTTTCAGCAGGCTTATGAAAAGCATAAATTTTCTTATATACCGGAACTCCCACTTGAGGTAGCCATCATAAAGTCTTGTCTCGACAAAGGCTCAAAAAAAAAGCCTGAACCAGGAAAGATAGTGATTGAATCTTCCAAAATAACTCCAAAATCTCTACCTGAGCCGGAGAAAATGGCTGTTATTGAGGCTGTTTCAAGTGTAGAAGATCCTGAGCCAATGGAAAGTCAAACAATAGCTTTTGACGAATTACTATCTAAATGGACTCAGATCTTTGATCGTGTACCGAATGCTTTGGCTAAAAGATGTCTGATGGCAGCCAAGCCTGTGGGCTTAAAGAATGACAATTTACGATTGGCTTTTTCCAGTAACTTTAGCAAAGACAAACTATTTGTACCGGAATTATTGGCTATTTGCGAAAAAGCTATTGAAGAAACCACAGGCTTTCATATCAAGATACAGGGCGAAGTTAATGCTGCTCTATTTGCTATTGAAATTGCTGCAGCAACACCTAAGCCGGAGCCAAGTGAGACCGTGGTGAACTCCGCTTTAAATGTTTTTGGAGGTGAATTGGTCGGCTAGCTTTAAATAGAGCCAAACAACCATTTTGGGTCAAGACGAACTGTATTCTTGACTTTTTAAGTTTTTCTATCATAATAACATCTATTTTAAAGTCAGATGCATGTCTTTTAAGCCATCAGGAAGAAAATTGGCCAAAATACCAAAGCCTGCAGAAAAGCCAGCCGTGCCAATGCATGTGTCTCAGTCTAAATCTTCGTTTCGGGTGGACAAATGGGTAGGAATTTTTGGTATGGCAGCAATGGGATTGCTGGGAGCAGAAGTGACCAATGGTAAAATATTGCCTGCACATGAACGCAGCGCAGCACAATCTGAGCTTTTAGAAAATCGTGGTTTGTTGATCAGAGTCATGGATCAAACCGCTTCGGCAATGTTCTTGATGAAACAAGATAAAGTAGCAATTTCTACTAAAAAGCAGATTTCTGTTTATTATGACGCTCCTAAAAATTTATTTTATTCAAAAATTGGTTTCACGAAAGATAGATTTTCAGAGAAAGCTTTGGAATTTGAAGGTCAGCTTTTCTTCAATAATCGAGCCACTGGCGAAGGAAATGTCTGGTTTAGTGACACGAAAATCCTAATTAGTTTAGATAATTATGAAGGTGCCTTCCCAGACAATAAATGCAATATACCAGATGTGCCAAAAAGCAGTTGTATGACTGGGCTGGTACTGTTTGATTTGACCTTTCAAGAAGGACGAATCAGCTCAGTAACTATTTCCACTTTGGCAGGAAATAAAAATGCTTCTAATGCTGATAGTGGCGGCAACCTCGGAGTAGTAAATGCCGGTAAAAGATCGCTAGGTATCATTTTGACTGACCCTGATCTACTTGCTCGCGTGAAGACTTTGTACAATGGATATTTATTGCTTAAACAAGAAGTTAAGACTGAGGTTGTTCAAAAACCAGCTGAAGCAGTAAATTTAACAAAATCTGAAGCTTTTCAGAAGAAGCTACTAGATGGAGCTGTTGTTTATGATTTTGTTAGCAGTAATGGTAATCGTGACTCCTGCGCGGGGTTCGTCTATGCCAACGATGTGATTGTTACAGCGAAGCACTGCTTGATGGGTAGTAAGAGCGACAGCAATGGTACCCTTTTAGAAACTGTGATGAGTGTAAGTAAAGACAGAAACGATTTCGCCAGACAAAACAACATATGGACTAGAGGAAGCAGTAAATATCAGTATGCATTTTCTGGATATAGGGATTTGGGAGTAATTGTTTTTGATCAGATTGTCTTCCCAAAAGCCAAGCCACTGCGCATATCTGAGGCGGTTTTGACTAGCAATGATCGATTTATTTTTGGCCATGTGATTAAAACTGATCATACAAAATATTGGAGAAGTGAATTTGGCCCGGCTTTAGCTCAAAGAGATAATTATGATTTGAGCGATCCATACTGGCTGAAATTCGATTTTGGATTACAAAAAGGTAATTCTGGAGGAGCAGCTGTTGATACAAATGGAGATGTAGTTAGTGTGCTCCGAAATTACTGCGACTATGATGAAGCAAGCAGCAATGGGAAATTCTGTGGCGATAGAGTAACAAAACTGGATGTCAACACTCTGATTGCTGAGGCTAGGAAAAAAATAGCTGAATCAGGCAAATAAAAAAGACCCCGATCGGGGTCTTTTTTTGTTTAGGCTTGAGGAGTTGCTGGACGAGGAGCAATAGGAGGTTTTTCGAGCATAGCTTTGTGAGAAAGTTTGTAACGGCCTTGTGGGTCAATTTCCAATAATTTCACTTTAATCTTGTCTCCTACTTTAACTACGTCTTCGACACGGTTAACTCTTTGATGAGCAAGCTCAGAGATGTGTACCAAACCATCACGGCCAGGGAGGAATTCTACGAAAGCACCGAATTCAGTAATTTTCACTACTTCACCAGTGAATACTTCGCCAACCTGTGGCACATAAGTGATGCGCTTAATCCATTCTTCAGCAGCTTTTCCAGCTTCCTGAGTATGGGCCGTGATAAGAACGAGACCTGTTTGTTCGATGTCGATTTCAACACCAGTTTCTTTAACAATTTTCTTGATAGTTTCACCACCTTTACCGATTACTTCAGCGATCTTTTCAGGATCGATCATCATTGAAGTAATGCGTGGAGCATTTGGAGAAAGTTCTGGGCGAGGAGCAGCGATTACTGAGTCCATAGCATCGAGAACTTCAACGCGAGCTTTCTTGGCACGGGCCATAGCTTCGCGGAGCAAGTCGATAGAGAGACCTTTTACTTTAATATCCATTTGAAGCGCTGTAATACCATCTCTAGTACCAGCAACTTTGAAGTCCATATCACCAGCAAAGTCTTCCATCCCCTGAATATCAGTCAAAATCTTGTAGCCATTAGCTAAGTCGCCATCATAAGTGACGAGACCCATAGCAATACCTGCCACTGGCTTACGAATTGGCACACCAGCATCCATGAGAGAAAGTGATGAACCACAAACTGAAGCCATTGAGCTAGAACCGTTACAAGACATGATTTCAGAAACAACCCAAACAGTGTATGGGAATTGTTCTTTTGGAGGGAGTACTGGGATCAAAGCTCTTTCAGCGAGATTACCATGACCAATATCACGACGTGATGGACCACGGAGAGGCTTAGCTTCACCTACTGAATATGGAGGAAAATTATAGTGATGGAAATAATGTTTTTCAGAATCTTCATCCATAGTATCAACCACTAGAGCTGCTCCTGGAGCGCCTAAAGTAGTGATAGAAAGAGATTGAGTTTCACCACGTTGGAAGAGGGCTGAGCCATGGGTCTTTGGAAGAAGACTTGTTTTCACTGAAAGTGGACGGATTTGATCAATTTTGCGACCATCAAGACGCACTTCTTTCTCAAGAATGTTCTTGCGCATGTTCTTTTCCATCATCGAATTGAGGTCTTCTTTGAGGTGCTTTTTAGTGAAAGTACCTGCTTCAAGTTCAGCTGCATACTTTTCCATAAGCATTTTTTCCAATTCTTTGATCTTTTTCTTAACTTCCATCTTAGTAGTTCCTTTGATGCCATCAAGCATTTCTGGAGTTACTGCTTTTTGTACTGCTTGATGAGCCTCAGCATTAACTGGAGCCAAAGTTACTTCGAGTTCTGGATGGCGGTAAACAGCCATGAATTCTTTTTGGAGAGCGCAGATTTTCTTGATTTCAGCATGGGCGATGTCGAGAGCTTTGAGCAAGATTTCATCATCTACTTCCTGAGCACCAGCTTCCACCATAGTAATAGCTTCTTCAGTACCAGCAACTACTAGATCGAGCTTACCTTCAGCAACCTGCTGATAAGTAGGGTTTACAATCAGTTCATCATTGACCAAACCGATGCGAACACCCGCAACTGGGCCTTGGAATGGCATCCCTGAGATAGAAAGAGCTGCTGAAGCGGCTATTAAACCAGTAGTTGAAGGGTCAACTTCCAAGTCTGCAGAAAGACATGATACAATTAATTGTACATCGTTAATCATCTTCTTTGGGAAGAGTGGGCGGATTGGGCGGTCGATCAGACGAGAATTGAGAATAGATTTTTCAGACGGGCGGCCTTCACGTTTGATGAAACGTGAACCTTTGATTTTTCCCGCTGCATAGTATTTTTCTTCAAAATCTACAGTAAGTGGGAAGAAATCTGTACCTTCACGGACCTCTCCCATAACTGCGCTGGCGAAAACGATAGTATCGCCTAGTGAAACGGTCACTGAACCGGTTGACTGATTAGCAAAAAGGCCAGTTTCGATTTTTAATTCGCGGCCGGCTAAAGTCATTTTGAATGTCTTGTTTTCCATATTTTTATTGATAGATTAATATATACTTGTTGGCGTGCGTAAGCAGTATTTGTTGCAAAAAAAGTCTAGCTTAGAGAAGCGTAGACTTTTTAATTTTAAAATTGAGAAAGTAGCTTATTTTAATTCGAGTGAGCTTACTAACTTATCGTAGCTTTCTTTATCATTCAATTTGAGATAGTTGAGGAGTTTTCTTCTCTGACCTACCATCATTAAAAGTCCACGACGTGAGTGGTTATCTTTTTGATGTTCTTCCAAATGCTTGGATAATTGTTTGATTCTCTCAGTCAGGATGGCAATCTGGACTTGTGGTGAACCAGTGTCCTTAGGGTGGACTGCGAATCCGGAGATAATCTTTTTCTTTTCAGTTCTTTTCATTGTCGGATTACTAAAAGTTAAAAATTAATATACGCGAGCTATAATTTAGCAGATTGCTAAAACATTGGCAAGAATTTCTAATTATGATAATTGTAGATAGTCGCTTTCAAAAATAAAATGAATTACCGACAAATAGTCGCAGAGGCTTGGCAGTTCACTCAAGACAATCGTAGAATAGCGCTTGGGTATGGGGCTTTTCCATCTATTTTCACAACTATAGTCGGTATAGGATATATAGTTTATCAGTACTATAGTTTCGCTTCTTCTAAGCTTTTTCAGCACTGGGATAGAAGCTTTTTACAGATAGTTTTTAGCACGGCTTTGGAGTTTTTGGGAGCTCATCGAGGATTTATTGTACCACTAATTGTCGCAGCAGCGATTTTGGCACTATGTTATTTCTTTGTGCCTGTGCTTTGTGAGGGTGCATTGATACAGCTGATTGCTCGCCGTCGCAATGGCCAGCAGGTTCAAGGCCGTAAAGGTGTTACTTTTGGCTTAATGTCTTTCCTTCCTCTCTTTGAATACCGGCTTTTTATTCAAACTTTTAGTATTTTCTCGATTTTCTCAATAGTTGCTACCAGTCTCAGGAATTTAGGCTGGACTGCATTGGGGATTATCCTACCCATATTCATCATAGTACTAATTGCCGCCTTATTTATGGCCGTATGTCTAACCTATACTGAATTCTATATAGTAATAGATGGTGAAGGTGTGTTTACCTCAGTCGCGAAGAGCGCTAATTTGGTGGTTAAACATCTGGAAGAAACACTACTACTGACCATTTTAATGCTGATTATTGGTGTGAGAATAATCATCCAAATACTCTTTGTATTGCTAATCCCTGCTATAGCAATCGGCGTAGTTTACCTTTTGACTCTTTATAACCTGCCGAATCTTGGTCTAGCTTTAGGTGCAGGCCTTGGTATGATTGGAGTATTAGTTGCTTCTTATTTAAATGGAATTATCCACACTTTTGCAATTGCGGTTTGGACATTTACTTTTTTGGAATTAACTTCAATGGTAGAGTCCCACGCTAGGGATAAAACTGAAGACCAGCCCCAGAAAGATCAGGGTAGTAAGGAATAGTCTTTCAAGCATACGGCGATAATTTAGCACTGAGCCTTTAGAACCAGCTTTGGAGCGGTCTTTGTAGTAACTGTATTCAATGGTAAAGGTCGAAAAGATGGCCAAACTGAAATAGGCGACATTAATTGGATTGAAGAGCATTACGAAGGCGCTTTGTGCAATTGATGTGTCACTGAAAACTCTATTAGCAAAATAAGCTGGAAATTGAGCAGCAAATGCCAAGCCGATAGCTAAACTGAGATAATGGGCGAATTGATCTACCCAATAAGCAATTTTAGGATGTTTACTCTTCTGATCATGAGAAGCTTTAATCGAATCAATGAAAAAATGCAATATACCAATGAGCAGAGCCACAAAAAACACCTCAGCATGACCAGAATAGAGATAAAGCAAAAGAGTCGTCACTAAAACGTGAATACTGGCATGTACTCCTACCCCGTTCAGAGAGCGGAGTTTCCAAGCAACTAATGAATTTGGTTGAAGCAAATAATCAGCAATTAGATGCCCCAGGAATAAGTATAAGAAAAGCATTTTTAAACGTTTTTATCTCTAGTATTCTTTTTGATGCGATCGAGAAACTCTTTACTGATTTTTTCAGCCATAGTTGGGTTTTCTGAAATCAGTTTAAGAAAATCTTCTTTTTTCAAAATAAAGACCTGAGTAGGTTCAACTGTTTTAGCGCTGGCATTGCGTGGGGCTTCATCAATAAGAGCCATTTCTCCAAAGAAATCATTATCACCAAGCATAGCTAATTCCTGGTCAAAACTAGCAGTTTCTCCAGCGTGATAAATACGGACAATACCGGATTTAATTACATACATTTTATCCCCTGCTTCACCTTCTTTGAAAAGCTCATATGCCGCTGGTAGATAATCCATTGTAATATGCTTGATTATTTCAGCATGATCAGTTTCGCTGAGAGTCTCAAAAAGTGGAATTGATTTGAGCAGAGTAGCGATAATGTGTATATCTTGTTCGTTTTGAAGAGCCATGTTAGTGTTTGTTTACTTTTTAGCAAGCATTCATCCTTATATTATATAATATTTATGCCGAAATATCAAGCTTCGGCCATTGAGAAAAAATGGCAGCAACTCTGGGAAGAAAGTGGGCTTTACCGAGTAGACCTGGAGGACACCAAAAGACCCAAATATTTCATTCTAGATATGTTCCCTTATCCATCAGGAACTGGACTTCACGTAGGCCATCCAAAGGGTTATATAGCTACCGACGTTTTCGCCAGATTAAAGATGTTGCAGGGTTTCAATGTACTTCATCCAATGGGATGGGATGCTTTTGGCTTACCTGCTGAAAATTTTGCCTTAAAAAACAAGGTTCACCCAAGAATTTCGACAGATCAGAATATTGCCAACTACAAGAGACAATTAAAATTGCTGGGCTTTACTTATGACTGGAACACTGAGGTAAATACTACTGATCCAAGCTATTACAAATGGACTCAGTGGATTTTTGTAAAATTATTTGAAGCTGGCCTGGCTTATGAATCATATGAACCAATTAACTGGTGCCCAGTTGATAAAACTGGCTTGGCCAATGAAGATTTGGAAGATGGCAAATGCGAACGGTGCGGCACGCCTGTAGAGAAAAAACCAATGCGTCAATGGGTTTTAAAAATCACTGACTATGCTGACAGACTTTTGACTGATATCGACAAATTGGATCAATGGGAACCTGCCATCAAAGAAATGCAGAGAAATTGGATTGGACGCAGTGAAGGTGCTGAGGTGGATTTTCGAGTCGCTGGAACTACTGAAAAAATCCGTGTGTTTACAACACGCATAGATACAATTTTTGGCTGTACTTATGTAGTTTTGGCGCCTGAAAATAGGCTTTTGGAAGAGCTCCGACCGATGATAAAGAACTGGAATCAGGCTTTTGACTATATAGAAAAAGTCAAAAATAAATCTGATCTAGAAAGAACTGATTTGAATAAAGATAAGACTGGAATTCTTTTGGAGGGAGTAAAGGCTATAAATCCATTTAATGGAGAAGAAGTGGCGATTTATATCGCTGATTATGTTTTGAATTCTTATGGAACTGGAGCGGTGATGGCTGTACCAGCACATGATGAAAGAGACTTTGAATTTGCCAAGAAATACCAGATAGGAGTCCGTGAATCCATTAAAAGTGGGGCCGAATTGCCATTTACTGAAGAAGGAGAATTGCTTGATTCTGGGAACTTTAGTGGACTCAAATCTGCTGAGGCTAGAAAGAAAATGATTGAATGGTTGAAGAACTCTGGAAACGGGGAAGGTAAAGTTAATTATAAAATTAAGGATTGGGTTTTCTCACGTCAAAGATATTGGGGTGAACCGATTCCAATCATTCATTGTGAAAGTTGTGGACCGGTCGCTGTGCCCGAAAAAGATTTGCCGGTAGCCCTTCCTGAAGTTGAACAATATGAACCAAGTGGCACTGGAGAATCCCCACTTGCTACTATGGAAAGCTGGGTGAATACCAAATGTCCAAAATGTGATGGTCCTGGTAAGCGTGAAACCAACACTATGCCGCAATGGGCAGGATCATCCTGGTATTATCTGCGTTACATAGATCCACACAATCATTCAGCGTTGGTTGATAAGAAACGTGAAAAATATTGGTCTCCAGTGGACTTTTATGTGGGCGGCGCGGAGCATGCGACGCGCCATCTGATTTATGCCAGATTCTGGCATAAATTTTTGTACGACCAGGGAGTGGTAAGTTATGAAGAGCCATTTATCAGACTTCAACATGTGGGACTGATTATGGGTGAAGACAGTCGAAAAATGAGTAAACGCTGGGGCAATGTTGTAAATCCCGATGATGTGGTTGCTGAATATGGTGCTGATAGCTTAAGAGTCTATGAAATGTTTATGGGACCATTTGATCAAGCTGTGGCTTGGAATACTAAAGGTTTGATAGGTGTGAGTAGATTCTTGGAAAAAGTGTTTGGTGCTGTGGAAAAAGCTGCCACTGAAAAAGGCGTGGCTCCGAAAGAAGCTCAAGATAAAGCTTTACACTTTCTACATAAAACAATTAAGAAAGTGCAAGAAGATATACAGGAATTTAAATTCAACACTGCTGTTGCTCAGATGATGATTTTTGTGAATGAAGTAAAAGATTTGGAATTGGGCGATCAAGCGAAAAATATCTGGATGAAATTTGTGCAAGTATTGTCGCCTTTTGCTCCGCATATTACTGAAGAATTATGGAAAATGTTAGGTGGTAAAGAGTCTGTTTTCCGCTCAGAATGGCCTAAATATGAAGAGAAATATTTGACTGAAGACACTATTAAAGTGGTGATTCAAGTGAATGGGAAATTGCGTGGTGAAATTGAAGTAGCGACAGATGCGGAAGAGAAAGATGTCTTTGCTTTGGCTAAAGCAGAAGAGAAAGTCGCCAAATTCTTGACTGAAGGCAAGATAGTAAAAGAAATTTATGTAAAAGGAAAACTGGTGAATCTGGTTGTGAAGTAGAGCATAGTCAGCTAAGATAGTTGCGATGTTTACAAACAAAAAACAAAAAGCTTTTACTTTAATTGAACTAATTATTGTCCTGGGAATCCTAGTGATTGTTGTGGCAATTAGTTTTAATTCATTAGTTAAATCTCAAGACTTCCAGATTTTCAACAATAATTTTATTAAACTGCAAAGCTTACTGAATAATGCCCGCAGCCAGGCTATCACTGGTAAAGGGCAATTGGATTATACTGACTTTGATCATGATTTGTGCAACCACCTCGGGTATATGGGTGGTGGCAGTTGTACTGCTCCGGATTACGTTACACCAGCCAATTATGGTATAAGATTGGATACTTCAGCTGGTACTACCAATGTGAAACTATTTGCCGATATTAATCCTCCACCAACTGGAGCAACTGGTGTCAAAGGGCGATATGACAGTGGTACCGCTTACACTACCGGTGACGACGTTGATTTGGATAGTCTAGATTTACCTACAGGCATTAGATTGGAAGTTGAAGACAGCAGTGGCGCGAAAACCAGTGGTAGTATGTTTTTTTCACCTAATTACGCAGATATTAGTTTTGATGGCTTAAGTGTAAGTCCTTTTTTGATACTGAGACTCAGAGAAAATGGCGGCACTGGACAATGTAGGCAGATTAAAATTCACAAACTAGCAGGTATACCAGAAGTAGAAGCATGTTCATGATAAAAATTTCTCAAAATTGGTGGCAAAAAACTAAAGCAGGCGAAACACTGTTGGAGGTGATGATTGCGATTGTGGTGGTAATGATTGGTGCTGCAACTGCTACCAGCCTGATTATTTCAGCAATAAAGGCGAATGTGTTTAATAAAGATTTACTTACTGCTTTAAATCTAGCTCAAGAAGGAGTCGAATATATGAGAAATGTGCGCGATACCAATTGGATAAAATTTAGCTCTGACACTCAAGGATGCTGGAATATGAGACCGGAGGCAGCTACCTGCGCCGTGGGAAATGTTATCGCTACAAATGATGGAGGTACTGCAAGTGGCTATGCATTGGGGACTGGTTTGAGCACTCAAATTGCTTCTCAACTGGAACTTAATGATGGCGTGGCAGGAGTTGAGTCTGGATATTTGATATCTTATTGGGATAGAGACAATACTTTTAATTCTGACGGGATTGACGGAGTGGCGGATGATTTGGACATTGCTGGTAGCGGACTGTTAGCCCCATATGTCAAAGTCAGGGATACTTACTATTACCGTTCTATTTATGTTGATTATAAAAAAATAGCCGTGGCTTCGCCTTGGGGGCTGACAGATCCGACTGCACCCGAAGAAACCAATGGCGACATGATGCAAGTTACTTCAGTAGTGCAATGGATGGATGGACCAACCAGACATCAGGTTAGCCTAACCAGCGCTTTGACACGTTATAAATAATGAAAACACAAAACTTAAATTTTGGCGGTAAAAGCAAAGGCCAGACTTTGATCGAAATTTTGGTAGCTGTTTCGTTGTTTGGAATGATTGGACTGATGATAGTGACTGTCTTTTTTAATATTATCCGCATACAGGGCAGATTGGCTTTGGAAAGCGCTATTTATGAGGATGCCAGATTCATGATGGAAAGAATCGCTAGAGCAGTACGTAACAACGCCATTGATTATGAGGAATACTTCAATAAAGCAAAAGGATCCAGTTTTCAATATGGGGATCTTTATGGTTGTTACTCTGCTCAGTTTTATCATCCAGGTAAGAAAATCGACGGAACAGCGGGAACACTTGGGGCGCTTTGTAATGATGGATCTAATTATGAAGGACAAGATTGTGTGGTTTATAAACCTTCAGTTGATATAAATACTGGGCAATACCCATATAAAGGTCAACCAGGCTTGCCAGCATCTTCCAATGCTATTTGTCCAATCTCTGCGTTTGGTGGTTTGACCTGCACAGATCAGAGCAGTTATATCAAAGATGAATTATATTTGATTGATAAAGATGGTCGTACTAAAACTTATTTTGCCAAGAAGAAAGTTAATAGCTCTCCAGTTGAAAATGCTCTGGGATATTTAAAAAAACTTGGCAAGGATACTAATAATGATGGCATTTATGAAACCTGGAGAACAAAATCCGGTATGACTAATGATTATCAATGTGACGCTGATTTTGACTGTCCTTCCACACTTGCCAGTTTAGAAAGTACTTTAGATGGTACTGCCACAGGCACTTATCAGGGCTTTATACCTATTTCGCCGCTACGAACAAATATCAAGAGATTACAATTTGAAATCTCTCCGAGTGAAGATCCACGTAAAGCTTTTGCCGAAAACAATTTAAGTCAGCCGAAAGTGAGAATTACTTTGGAAGTGGAACCGACAGCAGCTCAAATGGCACAATATAATTATCCAGCAGGTTCAACAGTTCCTACTGTTGTTTTACAGACTACTATTTCATCAAGGGTGCAGAGCGAAGTGAAGAGTTATATGGGCTATGATTCGCAAAATATTGGTGCTAGTCTATATGGGTCAGCACAATGTCCTCTCTTCTAAGTATGTTAGCATTAATACAATCAATTTGGCCTGAACCTGAGCTAGTACTATATGATCAGGATTTGAAAGAATTGGCCTATAGTAAGTGGACTTCTGATAGAGATGAAGTAGCAAAGCTAATGCCAGAGTTAGAGCGTTTGTTGAGCTCTATAGGAAAAACTACGAGAGATTTGGAAAGAATAGTTGTACTCAACGGCGTTGGCGGCTTTTCATCAACTAGAATTGGCGTAACTGTAGCCAATACTTTAGCGATAGTAACTGGCGCGAACTTGTATGCCTGGACTATTGAAAAAGACCAAGGAAAGCCGGATTTACGCCATGAATTTGCCAAGTCCTGGCCAAATCAAATGCATCATGTCCCGATTATTGAACCGATTTATGACAGCGCTCCGATGATTACACCTTCCAAGAAAAAACAATTTAATTAAATATGCTTTACATAGTCGCCACACCAATTGGGAATTTAGAAGATATCACCATGAGAGCGATTCGCACTCTCAAGGAAGTAAATTTAATTGCTGCAGAAGATACTCGCACATCGGGAATTCTTTTGAAAAAATATGAAATCGCTACACCAATGATTTCTTTTCATGCCCATTCAGATGATAGAAAAGTAGTGGAATTAATTGAAAAAATGAAGGCTGGCCAAAACGTGGCCTTGATCTCAGATGCCGGTACACCAGGAATTTCTGATCCGGGGTTTAAGTTGGTTAGAGCCGCCCGCGAAGCGGGCGTAGCAGTTATTCCAATTCCCGGCCCCTCGGCTTTTTTGACGGCTTTATCGGGCTCAGGTTTGCCGATTAATAGATTTCTATATCTGGGTTTTTTGCCCATGAAAAAGGGACGTCAGACAATGCTGAAGAGTTTGCAGGAAGAAGGAAGAACTATTGTTTTTTATGAATCGCCACATCGATTACTGAAAACACTGGGAGAATTTAGCGAATATTTCCCAGAGAGAAAGTTGGTGTTGGCCAGAGAGCTGACTAAAATTTTTGAAGAATTTTTGAGTGGAACTCCTGCTGAGTTGTATGAACATTTTCAAAAAAAATCCCCTAAAGGGGAATTTGTAATTATTATGGCTGGTAAGGATTTTCAGCAGGAAGATTAATTGCGACGGCCTTTGCGTTTAATATGAAGTTTGAGCAACTCTGCTCTGGTTTTAGCGATTAAATCTAAAACATAACGGTCATTCACTGAGGATTCATCTTCGGCGTAGCGATTTAACTTGAGAGTTAACTGCTTAATGCGCATTGCTTCAGGAGTCTTGGCTTTTTGGCCTCGTTTAGACTTGCAGCGATTTGGCAGTAATTCTAATGGTAGTAAACGCATAGATTTAGTGATTAGTCTGGGTTACTTCTGTCCCTTGATAGTAATGTTTAATAATTTCTTGATATGTTTTACCGGACTGTGCCAAAGCATTGGCACCACAACCTGAAAGGCCTACGCCGTGACCGGCGAATTCAGTGGATTTACAGAAAGAATCATCAACGCTAGTTAAGAAAGGAGCATCAGTCCAACCCCATTTATCTTTGGCAGAAATAGTAGTCTTACCATTAGAACGGCTGAAATAAGGGGTCTTAATTAATTTGCCCTGATAAGTAACATATTGGCCAGCTGTAGCAGTGCCGAGACTAGCTGTTAGGGGCATGGCTTTTTCATAGCTATAACCGAGATATTTCTGTGAATATTGTGGATCGTCATTTAAATCGAATGGAGCACCAGGGAATTTAGTAGCAACCTCCATATAGAAACGTCCATAGGTTCGGGCAATAATCATCATTGCTTTGATTTTTTCAACTGGCTCTTTGTCGTTTTCTTCTGCTAAGCCTTTGAGGTAATCTTCCAGATCAAGTTCATTTACAAAGTGTAACTCGTTGTCATAAACTATGCCTTCGAGCACGCCACGGAATTGATTGTATTTGATCTTACCAGTGCTATTTTTGCGATCCCAATTATCAATACGTAAAATAGTCCCGCTGGCAGGGACAAAGCGTGGTTTAGCAGAGATATTATAGGTTTGCCCGCTGACAGTTACCTTGAAACCATTTTTATCATAGTAAACGCTGGCGGTTTGTGATGAATTAAAATCTGCTAACTTTTTAATACCTTCATAGAGACTATAATTACCATCAGCGGCAATAGTGGCTGGATTGCCACGGTAGGCTAAATCGATACGAATTTTTCTAGGAGTTAATTTAGAATTCAGTTTTTCTGCTGCTATGTTGGTAGATGATCCACCACTGACTGGTTTTACTGTACTAGTGTCTGCGCCAGCTCCATCATTGTCTTCATCATAAGTAGTAACTAGACTATCGGAATTGCCTACTTTGATTTGAATGAAGGTATTGTGATTTTCCATCCACTGAATGCCCTCTACCACTGGAGTGAAATA
This sequence comes from Patescibacteria group bacterium, assembly GCA_963169815.1. Classification (GTDB taxonomy): domain Bacteria; phylum Patescibacteriota; class Gracilibacteria; order UBA1369; family UBA1369; genus JADLFY01. The sequence goes on from CAUJDC010000010.1 coordinate 18,499, forward strand.
TTCTTTGTAAATACCATCAGTAGTTGGGATTTTGATAGTAAATGTGAATGTACCTAATTGTCCTGACTGAACGATATCTTCAACCATACCTGACAAACGTCCTGAAGGCACTAATAAGAGTTTATTCTGATGGTCACGTGTCTTATCGGCTCCAAGCATTAGCTTGTTGCTGCCGGACTTTTGCCATGGAGATGTGCCTTTGTTGCGGAGCTTAACTGTGACGCCAACTGTATCCCCTTTCTTGAAATCTGTTTTGCTATAAATAATGCTAACTAAATCGTAATCGTATTTGGATTTTGGTTTTGGACTAGCGACCTGAAAACCAAAGCTGAGAGACTTTTGAATATTATTGCCATCAATTACTGGTTGAATTTCTAACAAAGTAGAGCCGCTAATAGATTTGGCTACAGCCATAATCTTGATTTCAGCAGTTGAGCCTGGCTCGACAGTTTTTCCAACTGTGCTGGATAGAATCTCAGTGTCTTTGAGGAAAGTTTGGGCATTGCTACTATTTTTGATGCGGAAATAAGTGTTATCAGGCCAAGCCTTTTTGCCAGTGTTTTTTAATTTGAAGGTGAAAGTTTTTTTGCCCTTAGGTTCGAAGGAAACTATTGGTGATCCCCCACTAGCCCAACCGAGGTCATAGTCTGTAACAACTTGTGTTGAAGTGTCTGTAGAAGTTGAATTAGCCTTAGCTAATTTCCTAATAACTGGAAGCATGGCGTAAAGCTTATCACCAGGGCAAGAAGTCGACATGATATCACGGTGACCCATGACATTTGGATAATTTTCACCGCGGAAAAGGCTAGCTCCCTCTGTATCTATATTATAGAGCTGAGCTTTTTCTTTGATTAGCGCTGTGAGTGAAGTCAGAACTGCTTCTGAAGGCTCTTCATCCTGGTAATTACCGAGGATAGCGATACCAATTGAACCATGATTACCGCGACCGGCGTGGGCACCTACTACCATTTCGCCACCGTAACGGCCTTCGTAAATATTCCCCTGTTGATCGATAATGTAGTTGTAGCCGATATCTCCCCAGCCTTTTGATTTAGTATGCCAAATATAGATATCGCGGATAGCTTTTTTAGGATCGTCTAGATCTTTGGTAGTGGCAGTATGGTGAATAACAATTTTCTTGATTGATTCAGGATAGCTGAGTGGCCAAGTAAGTAATTTACCATTTTCGTCAGTAGTAATGCGTTTACTTTCCTTTAACTCGGCAGCGTATTTGGTATAATAATCATCTTCGAGTTTAATCAGATCTGGTTCTTTTTGATCATCATTAGGCGTATATAAACGGAGCCCTTCATCTGCTCCCCAATCAGAACGGCTAATAATTTTCAGCTTACTTGTGGAAATAGGCTTAACTGTTTTTTTGACCTGAGTAGGGGTTTTAATTTTGCTCTTAGTGGTAGTTGGCAATTTCAGAATTGGCTCAGACTTCGCAACCAGGTCAGCTGTACTAGCTACAAGGCCGGTACTGGCAACTGGAGAATAAGCCACTTTGTTACTATCAAAATCTTCTGGAAGATATTCATTGTCTTCGATAGAGCTGCGATCTTTTTGACTATCAGTGAGCAAGCCAGTTCTTTCCTGAGGGCTACCACCATTAATAAAAGTGAATTCCAAATCATCCAAGACTGGAGTCTGGCTGGTCAGTACTGAATTCAGTGTAATTCTATATTGATAGCCGTCCGCTAAATTAGTAGTAAGGAAAGAAGAAACATTTTGATTATCGTGATCTCCTTTCTCATCAATACTTGGTTCGAGAGTATACCAATCAGAATATTTACCATCACTCTTGAGACGAACCTCAATCAGGAGGCTGGTCCCATTAGGTAGATTTTGTTCCCATGTCGCGCCGATGGATGAAAAATGAATTGGAGCTGTTTTCTCTGGGGATAAATAAGTAACCTTAGGTTCATAAACTTTTGGCGCATTCGCAGGTATTTGTGAATAGAAAGGTTCAACTGGTTTAGTGGCTACTTTGACTCTGTCCTGAGCTAATGTAAAATTTGTACCAGCAATCAGCATAGTAGTCAGAGCCAGAGTGAGCGTTGCTGATTTTAGCAAATTTTTAAACATGAATTAGACTTTGATGTGTTATTTATCAATTATAACATAAAAAGTGGTTTTTTATGACATCTAGAAGCCATACTTAGCTTGACGTGAGCTGAGTTGTGGTAGAGTAGGCTTTTGAAAAAACCCCGGGGGTTAAACCGGGGTTTTGATTGAACTTTTTTGCCTGGAATTATTTTTCTAAGAGTGAAGGATTGCTTTCAATTGTATCCTTAAAGTTAGCAAGGTATTCAGCCATATCAGCACGGCTAGCATAACCCTGGATTGAATCTTCATTGAATTCATTCTTACTGATCAAGTCGAACTCAATACCGAAGGCAATAGCTTCATACATCCATACTTTGTTGGTATCGTTCTTATAAGCAAGAGCGAAAGCAGGCAATTCGGAATCTCTAACTGCAGGGCTGTAGCCAATTACTGAACTATAACCTTGTTTGAATAGAGAAAGTAACTCGATGAATTTAATTCTTTCCAATGGAGCGAGCGTAACTTCAGTCTTATCAAGTGGGTTAACTCTACCACGGAGAACACCTGAAGCGTAAACTGACTTGAAATCGCTTACTTCCTGGCTGGACGCGGATTTGATGGCGCCTGAATCCGTGAATCCCAGGTACCAGTTAGTAGGTAAATTTTTTATTCTGATTCGGGCGTCCAGTTTATTGGCAGTGATGACATCAGAGAGAATTCTCTGTACAGCCAGAGCAGTTGTATATCTGACCTGAGGCGTAGTGGCTGGTTGATCTACCTTAAAGACAGTTGATTCACCAGTTTTAGTTACTAAACTCTGTAAATCTTTACAGAATGTGCTACTTGGACCACCAGCAAGATAGAAAGTCTTGTTGCCAACCACGCAAGGTACTGCGGAAGGTTGTGTAACTGGAGTGGCAGGAACAACAGACACTGTTGGAGGCACTGGTTGTACTGGTTGTATTGGATTTACTGGTTGTACTGGTTGTACTGGTTGCACTGGTTGTACTGGTTGTACTGGATTTATTGGATTTACTGGTTGTACTGGTTGTACTGGTTGTACTGGTTGTACTGGCAGTACTGGTTTTACTGGATTTATTGGATTTACTGGATTTATTGGATTTACTGGTTGTATTGTTTGCACCGGTGGTACAGGTTGCGCTGGTGGGAGAAGTTTTGGAGGATTGAGCGTAATTGTTGGCCCAATTAATTCAATACTATACTGTGCCAGAACACTTTGTTGTACAGTAACCTGATCTGAATTAACGCCTCTTACGGAAATTGTATATTTATTACCGTAAGCTGGAGCACCTGCAGCACCAATATTGAGTTTACTGAAGTCATTGGAGAATAGGAAGCTAGACTTGTTGGAAGCATCCTTTGCTACAGAAACAGTGAGGAACTTATTCATCAATTCGTAAGCTGTGTTTTGATTATTTGTGAATATAATCTTATCAAACATCAATGATTTGTTAGTCGAATCTCTTAAGTCAAAGAACAAGCCTTTTGTGTCAGCTGAAAGACCCAGTTTTATCAGATCAGATTGACAGAATTGACTGTCTACCAAAGAAAGTTTAGTAGCTCCATCAACAGCAGAAAGAACAGTGTTTTGCGGATTTACAGGACTGTCTGCGTTGTAAGTTAAATTTTTATCAAAGGCGATTGAAGTAACTTGAGTACAATCCTTAGGAAAAAGATTAACTGTTAGATCCGCGCTGGTAGCATCAGCTTTATTCTCTTTACTTACATTTTGATCAGCCAGTTCAAAATCTTTGAGATAGAACTTGAGTCGAGCGTCTTCCTGAAGAAGTTTTCTACCATATTCATTTACAGTATTAACTTTATTGGCCTGAAGAGTGAAATTAGTTGACTTACCGGCAGGTAAAACTAGGTTTAAGGCATTAAAATCAATTGTGCCCGTAGCATTATCATAACCTTTTATTTTAGCTGACTCGAAATCAAGATGATAATCTTTAACGAATGAAGATGCTTCGATATTAGCACTGGTATCTTTGTTTAATTCAAAGTCGTCAGTAGAGTCGGCCTTAACCAAACCTCCGAAGACAGCTCTAGTCAGAGTTTGATCCGCATTGGAATTATTTTGAATTGTGATCAAAAGAACTTCTTTGTCAGTAGCTCCGGGTGATAATGTCTGTACTGTACCTGGACCATTAACGTTAGCTACGACTTGAGCATTTGTAGTCTGGGCATTTGGCACAAGAATGATAGACAGTGGGTTTGCCGCAACATTTTTATTACCGTTATAGAGATTGAAATAGTAATTTTGACCATATTGTAATGTTCCGATTGTGTCTCCTACAGTCAAGTTTGAGAAATTGAATTCAATTTCTCCATAATTTAACATCTTGGCAAATCCTCCTAAAATTGGTCCAACTGGCGGGACAGTGGTAGAAGCCTTTTTGTTTGGATTAACTTGTTCTTCAATCTGATAAATAGTTGGATTATTTTCGTCAAATCCTTTAGCCTTCAAACTTTGTTCACAGAAATGAGTATTTGGAGCTAAATCCATACCATTATCCACTCCGATGATCTGCCTGTTAATAATCTTTGTAGCGTCACCTTCTTTGTAAGTGATGGTAGGATTCTCAAATATGAATGAATCAACATCACTACAAGTGTTATTGCTGATTATCAAAGGAAATTCAAGTATGGTAACTGCACCATCCACAAGCTTCACCTGATAGGAACCATTTGGATATGTTGAAAAGTTAGTTGGATAGGTGTTGGTGTTTGGATCTTTATAAATAATGATTTCCTTAGGTACGTCAGCATGAGCAACAGGCAACCAAGAAGTTTTAATGGAATCCTTGTTTAAATAGATGTTCTTTTCAACTGAGGAACTATCTGTAGATGAATTATCTTCTGCTGATTTTTGGATATTGAATTCTGGTTTATATTCAATCTGATTTTGTCTAAAATTTATGTCCTGATAAGTTCCCTGGTTTTCTGATGTTTGAAGGTGCTCCTGTGGCTTGTATTCAAGCTGATTTTGTTGTAGCTCATTTGCCTGATCTTCATATTGAGTTGGTGCAGCTGACTCATTTTGGTCTGATTCTTGTGCTGCTTGTGGTGCTGAATCATTTGTGTCTGCTTCACGAGCTTCTACCGGGATTGCCGCTGTATTCTCAGCTTTGAATTCGATATCTGCAGACAGACCGGCTGCAGTTAAGCTTCTTTCATCGTAAATTAAAGTATTACCAGAAAAAGTAAGTACTCCTTTCTGCAGGTATAAGGAATTAACTAAAAGGTCTTTGCTTTGCCCATCCACATCCATAGTAGTAATTACCGTATCAGGCGTCATAGACATGCCGCCCAAAGAGCCTTTAAAGAAGTTACCTGAATTATAAGTAGCTGCGACTGCCAGAGCTATGAGTACAAGTGCTCCAGCTCCTAAGCCGCCTAACATTTTTTTAGAGTTTTTCATCTTTTTTGTTTTAATTAGATTTTTATAAATCATGTAATCATACACCTTTTAATAACTTCAGTCAAATGTTCCAAAACCTACTATTGAACATTTAGTTGAGCTTGATTTTGGCTTATTTATTGATATATTGGTCTTGTTCTGGAGGGGTAACAGGCCTACTTAAATTTCATTATCGGCTTTATTAATTAAGAATCTGTTCTTATGTCGATCTGCTATAATGCAAAGTTCAAAAAAATGAACTTGTCTGGAAAAGTATTAATCGAAAAAGAAGGCGAAGTTGTTTTTGATAGAAAATATTTAAGACTGAAAGGAAAAGGCGCCAATGATCATGGACTTATTGTAAACTTTACTGATATCAAAGAAGTTAAAGTTAATAAGGATAATTTTATTTTTAGTACATTCGCCAAAGAAATTTTTGAATTGAGTAGATTTGGCGGAGCAATGGAAAGTTTTTTAGAAGATTTTTATCGCATCAGAAATGATTTTTTCGCTGAAAATTTATTCATGAAAGAAGGCATGTTGATAAGAGAATTCGACTGTTCGATTGAAATATTTAATAGTTTCGGAAAATCTTTAAATATTGGAAAAACTCGATTACAATTCTATGAGGAAAGTATGGTTTTTATTCCAAAAACTTCTGATGTTTTCATGGTGAACTTAAACTTCATGAAGCATCATACTTTTAATGAAGATACTTATCAGCTAGAAATAGAAACTGATAGTGGAACTAAAATTTTTGTATCTAAACTTGGCTCGTCATTTGAAGATGCTAAAGAATGTTTGGAGGGGTGTTTAGAAAAAATGTATCAACTGGTGTTAAATCAACTCAATCAGGTGATTACTGGATTTTCTCTACAAGTACTTTTGAAG
>CAUJDC010000011.1 GCA_963169815.1 Patescibacteria group bacterium
TTTTTGGCCTCCTTGTCAGCAAAACTCTCTTTTGAATTGAGATTTTGATAAATAAGTCTATTGGTTATTTTTTGGGTCATAGCCTTTAATTTAAATAATCCTTATATTTTAGCATATATTTTGACTTTTTTCCAACTAAACACTACACTTCAAGCACCTAAAAAATGACTAAATTCTCGTGAGTAATACTAAACAAACTGAAGTTTTATTAATTGAAATTGCCCAACAATGTAATGTTTCGGTCAGAGACATACATTTTGCCGCTAAAGAATTGGGTGTTACTCTTCAGCCAACTGCCCGCTCGGTTGACTCTAAAACTGCCAAGTCATTAATAAAGTTGTTTGGTGAAAAAGAAGAAAGTAGTAAAAAAGTAAAAGTAGAGAAGCCTAAAGCCAAAACTGTTAAAGAGCCAAAGGCTAAAAAAGTTGTTGAAGAGCCTAAAAAGACTGTAGAAAAGAAAGCTGAGCCAAAATTCGTAATCATTGAAAAACCGGCCAAAAAAGATAAGCCAAAGGAGAAATTCCGTATTCTCGAGCCAAGCAAGCCAAGAGTTCAACCTACCCCGCTACCTTTTGTGGAAGAGCCAAAAGCTAAAAAAGAAAAAGTATTTTTTGAAAAGAAAGTAAATCGTGACAAACAAAAACAGAAAAAGCCGGTAGTGCGTCGAATAGACACGCAAGTAGCTGATGAATTGCTTGGTTTGAAGGAAAATCAATCTCCTAGAGATACGGCTGAGCTCTACGATGAAATTATCGCTGAAGAAAGAGAAAGAGAAATTGTTCAAAGCCAGAGAAAAAAAATGGCTGGCAAGGACAGTTCTAAGCCATATGTGAAGCAGGCCCCAACAATTAGCCATACTGTAAAATACGACCCAAATCGTGTAATTGAAGTTGGTGAAGTGATTAGTGTGAAGGAATTTGCTGAAAAATCAGGTTTAGGCGCGCCAAAAATTATTGGTGAATTGATGAAGAATGGTATTTTGGCTAATATCAACCAGCAAATTGATTTTGAAACAGCAATGATTATTGCTGACGATTTGAAAGTTAAGATTAAGAAAAAACAAATTGCTGCTTCGGCTGAAGATTTATTCGCAGGCAATCTGGAATCTTTGCTAAAAGAGCATGATAGCTCAATGTTAGTTACTCGCCCTCCAATTGTTGTGATCATGGGTCACGTAGATCATGGTAAAACTAAGCTTTTGGATGCGATTCGTAATGCCAATGTAGTTGAATCTGAGGCTGGTGGAATTACCCAGCATATCGGTGCCTATCAGGTAGAAAAAAACGGCAAAAAAATTACTTTCCTTGATACTCCCGGTCACGAAGCCTTTACAGCAATGCGAGCACGAGGTGCGAGAGTTACAGATATTGCTATTTTGGTTGTATCTGCTGATGAAGGTATTAAGCCACAAACTCTGGAAGCTTTACAGCATGCCAGAGATGCCAAAGTGCCTATTATGGTAGCAATTACTAAGATCGATAAGCCAAATGCTGACATTGATAAAGTTAAGGGGGAATTAGCTGCTCATGATTTGATCCCAGAAGAATGGGGTGGAAACACCATCATTGTGCCAGTTTCTGCTGTTACAGGAAAAGGGTTGCCGGAACTTTTGGAAATGATTTTATTGCTTGCTGAAATGGCTAATCTCAAAGCAAATCCAAATCGTGAAGGTGTGGGAACAGTAATTGAAGCCCATCTCGATCATAGTTTAGGACCAGTCGCTACAATCATTGTGAATACAGGAACAATCAGTTTGATGGACAATGTGGTAATTGGTGAAAGTTATGGAAGACTGAAAATGATGAGAGATCACCTTGGAAATAAAATCAAGTCTGCAGGTCCTTCTACTCCAGTTTTGATTGCAGGTCTTAGTGAAAGAGCTGTGAGTGGTGATATCGTTCAAGTGGTACCTGACGAAAAGACTGCCCGCATGAGAGCTATAACTATTAAGAATCTCCGCACTGCTCAGCAGAGAGAAAGAGGCGTTGGTGAAATTATTTCAGCAATTTCATCTGGCCAATTGAAGACTTTGAAGATTGTTTTGAAGGCAGACACGAATGGCAGTTTGGAAGCTATTAAGCATTCTATCGCAGAAATTAAACATGAAGATGTTGGAGTGAAAATTATTCTCTCAAGCGTAGGTGATGTAAATGAATCAGATGTAATGATGGCTGCAGCATCAGGAGCAATCGTTATGGGATTCAGTACAAAAGCCAATCAAAATGTGATGATGGTTGCGGAAAGAGAAGGTGTAGAAGTAATTTTCTACAACATTATCTATAAACTTTTAGATGATATTAAAAAGATTTTAACCGGTCTACTCGAACCGGAATTTAATGAAGTAGTTCTCGGTGAAGTGTTAGCTAAACAAATTTTCTTCAGCAAGAAAAAGGAAATGATTATTGGTTGTATGGTTAAATCTGGTGTAATTCAAAATAAGGTTAAAGTAAGAGTACAAAGAAAAGGTGAAATTGTTGGTGAAGTGCAAATAACTTCATTACAAAAAGGCCAAGAGTCTGTCAGCGAAGTAAAAGAAGGCACTGAATGCGGTATCAAAGTGCAAGGACCGATCAAAGTTGAAGAAGGAGATTTGCTATTGCCTTACAAAGTCGAAAAGAAAATTAGAACTCTTTAAAAAGATATAATGAGCGAACTATTTCTTAAACATCAAATACCTACACATACTGATCCGAGGGGAGATCTAACAGTATTTGATAAGTTAGATGAAATTGTGGATTGGCAAATTAAAAGATCTTATTGGGCGACTAATACTAAACTTCCGCGTGGTGGTCACTGTGTGAAGGGAGAAAAGAAGTTTTATGTAATGGCTCAAGGGACTTGCACAGCTAAACTTTATGATGGAACAAATTGGTTTGAAGTAAAATTAACAGGTCCTGGAGAGGCTTTAGAGCTTAAAGAAGATTTGTGGCGAGAATTTGTTGATTTTAGCGATGGTTCAGTAATGTTTACTCTTTGTAATATGCACTACGATAAGTCCAAATATATTTTGGATTTGAATGAATTTATTGAATATAAAAATCAGTAAAAATGAAAAAAGTTTTAGTTACTGGTGGGGCTGGTTTTATCGGCTCAAACTATGTTCACTACCACTCTGAAAAATATCCAGAAGATAAATTGTATGTTCTCGATAAGCTTACTTATGCAGGTAATTTACCAAATATTCAAACTTTAGTGGATGCTGGTAAAGTAGTTTTTGTTAAGGGTGATATTGCGGATCTAGAATTTGTTCAGGAATTATTTAAGGCAGAAAAATTTGATACAGTAATTAACTTTGCTGCTGAGACACATGTAGATAGAAGCATTATTGATCCAGGAATTTTTGTAGAAACCAATATTGTTGGTACACACAATCTCCTACTTGCTTCACGTGAAAATAATGTGAGTAGATATCATCAAGTTTCTACAGATGAAGTTTATGGCGATCTCGGTGACAGTGGTGAAGGATTTTTCACCGAAGATACTCCCCTTGCCCCAAATCCTCCTTATGCCGCTGCGAAAGCGTCGGCTGATTTGTTGGTAAGATCTTATTATGAAACTTATAAATTTCCTGTGACGATTAGTAGATGTTCTAATAATTATGGCCCGTATCAATTTCCAGAAAAATTAGTGCCTTTCTTTTTTAAATTGGCTAATGAGGGTAAACCGTTGCCAGTTTATGGTGACGGTAAAAATGTGCGTGACTGGTTGTATGTGGTCGATCACTGTAAGGCGATTGACCTCGTGGTACAGAGCAAAAACTACGGTGAGGTTTATAATATTGGCGGTCACAATGAAAAATCAAATATTGAAATAGCACATTTGATTTTGAAATTCCTCGGCCAAGATGAGACCCTTATTACTTTCGTTGAAGATAGAAAAGCGCATGATAGAAGATATGCCATTGATCCTACCAAGATTGGGAAAGATCTAGGATGGCAGCCAGGTGTGAAGTTTGAAGATGGAATTAAAATGACTTTTGAATGGTATAAAAACAATCAAGCCTGGGTAGATGAGATTAAAAATCGTGTACTGGTAGGTGATGAAAAAACAGGACGACAACCAAATGGATAACTTTATAATTTATGACTAAAAAACAAATTACAACCAGAAAAGAAAACTATTCTGAATGGTATCTCGAAGTAGTGCAGGCGGCAGAACTTGCTGACTATACTGACGTCCGAGGCTGTATGGTGATTAAACCTTATGGCTATAGCATCTGGGAAAATTTCCAAAAAGTATTAGATGGAATGATCAAAGAAACTGGGCATAAAAATGCCTACTTCCCTTTATTTATTCCAAAATCATTTTTAACTAAAGAAGCTCAACACGTTGATGGTTTTGCTAAAGAGTGTGCAGTTGTTACCCATCATCGTCTCAAGGCTACGCCAAATGGTGTGGTAGTTGATCCTGAAGCAAAACTTCCGGAAGAATTAATTGTGCGTCCAACTTCTGAGACAATCATTTACGCTACCTATGCTAATTGGATTAAATCATGGAGAGACTTACCACTTCTCATTAATCAATGGGCTAATGTAGTGCGTTGGGAAATGAGAACAAGACCGTTTTTGCGTACAGCAGAATTTCTCTGGCAAGAAGGACACACTGCACATGCCACCTATGAAGATGCAGAAGAAGAGGCAAAGAAAATGCTAGGTGTTTATGAAAAATTCTGTACTGAATATTTGGCCACTCCAGTGATTCCTGGAAAAAAATCAGAAAGCGAGAAATTTGCTGGTGCCATGCACACTTATTGTATCGAAGCGATGATGCAGGATGGTAAAGCTTTACAGGCTGGTACTTCACATAACCTTGGCCAGAATTTTGCCAAGGCTTTCGATGTTAAATACACTTCTAAAGAAGGCAAGTTAGAATACGTTTGGCAAACCAGCTGGGGTGTTAGTACAAGACTGATTGGACAGCTGATCATGACTCACAGTGATGATAAAGGACTGGTTCTTCCACCAAATGTTGCGCCGATTAAAGTTATTATTGTGCCGATTTGGAAAGATGAAAAATCAAAAACAGCAGTTTTAAAATATGCTGATGAAATGGCTGCTGATTTGAGTAAAAAAATTAAAAATGTCGAAATTGATAAAAGAGACCATTTGAGCATGGGTGAAAAATCTTTCGAGTGGGAAAAGAAAGGTGTGCCCGTGAGAATTGAAGTTGGTCCAAGGGACATGGAAAATAGTTCTGCGGTTGTAGTGCGTCGTGATACTTCAGAAAAAGAAGTTCACGAAGTGGGAGGACTTTCAGCTCATGTACAAGGAGTGCTTAAGAAAATGCAAAGTGATCTTTATGAAAAGGCTCTAACAATGCAAAAAGAAAATTCTTTTGTTATTGATGATTATGAAGCTTTTAAAAAGCAATTGGAGAAAGAAATTCCTG
>CAUJDC010000012.1 GCA_963169815.1 Patescibacteria group bacterium
TTATTTATGCACATTGGTGTGGAGATGCGGACTGTGAAGCTCAGATTAAAGAAGAGACAAAGGCTAGCACTAGATGCTTCCCTTTTGATGCTAAACCTGAAACTGGAAAATGCATCAGATGTAATAAAGATTCTGAAAGAAGAATTATCTTTGCTAAAGCCTATTAATAATGTTTGATAACTCTACGAGATATTTGATTTTAGGTAAAAACGGGATGTTAGGGAAAGATTTACAGGTTGTTTTTCATGATAGAGATTTTGTTGCCCTGGGCCATGATGAATTGGAAATTACAGATGAAGAAGCACTAAAAACAGCAATCCTCAATGTACAGCCAGATGTAATTATTAATACTGTTGCCTTTAAAGATGTAAATAAAGCTGAGTCAGAAGAAGATAAAGCGAATCAAGTGAATGGCTATGCCGTAGGGAAATTGGCCAAGATTTGTAGAGACTTCGGAGTTACACTTGTTCATATCAGTACTGATTACGTTTTTGATGGGAGGAAAAAAGAAGGTTACAGTGAAGAAGATTTGGCAGAACCTATTAATGCGTATGGACGTAGCAAATTGCTTGGAGAACAGTTATTAATAGAAGCGATGGAAGCCGAATATAAAGGAGATGAAAGTGAAAACGGAAAATATTTTATTATTAGAACATCTTATTTATTTGGTAAGCACGGAGTAAACCTGCTCTCTAAATTATTAGACAATGCCAAAAAGGGTGAGAAGTTCAAAGTGATTAATGATCAATGGGCATGTCCAACTTATACAATGGACTTAGCGAAACAAATCAAGTGGATTTTGGAATCTAATGAATACGATTCAGGAATCTATCATGTAGTAAACTCTGGAAAGACTAACTGGTACGAATTGGCTAAAACTTTGTTGTCTGACGCTGGATACGATCCAGAGTTGGTATATCCATGCTCAATTACAGACTGGGAGGCTTCAGCAGCTCGTCCACAAAACTCAGTTTTGCTTAATACCAAGCTTCCTGAGCTTAGGCCTTGGAAAGAAGCTTTAATAGATTATTTAGGATAAGTCAAGTTTACAGAATCATTTAATCTGGTACGCTTTACAAGTTGATAAAATATTAGATTAATGACGAAAGGTATTATCTTAGCAGGTGGGACTGGTACAAGGTTACATCCGATTACGATGGCTTTGAGTAAACAACTGATGCCGATTTATGACAAACCAATGATCTATTATCCACTCGCTACTTTGATGATGGCCGGGATTAGAGAAATTTTGATTATTACTACTCCACAAGATCAACTTCTCTTTAAGAATTTACTTGGAGATGGCAGCAATTATGGCTGTCATTTTGAATATGAAGTTCAGCCTGAGCCAAAAGGTTTAGCTGAGGCTTTTATTATTGGTGAAAAATTTATCGGTAAAGATAAAGTCTGTCTGGTGCTGGGTGATAATATTTTTTATGGAACAGGCTTACAAGATTTATTGAAAAGCTCCCTTGATCCAGATGGTGGTGTTGTATTCGCCTATCTAGTATCAGATCCCGAAAGATATGGTGTAGTTGAATTTGATTCAAAACTAAACGCTGTTTCAATTGAAGAAAAGCCAAAGCAGCCCAAGTCAAACTTTGCTATTCCGGGTATTTATTTCTATGACAATGATGTGATTGAAATTGCCAAGAGTGTTAAACCGAGTCATCGATTAGAATACGAAATTACTGATGTGAGCTCAGAATATCTGCGCAGGAATAAGCTCAAAGTTCAAATCATGGATCAGGGTTATGCTTGGCTTGATACAGGTACTTTTGACACAATGATGCAGGCTTCGAATTTTGTTGAAGTAATCGAGAAACGTCAGGGCGTAAAAATTGGCTGTATTGAAGAAGTGGCTTATAAAATGGGCTACATCGATACTGTTCAATTAGAAAAACTGGCCAGTAAAATGCTGAAGAGTGGTTATGGAAATTACCTAATGAATATACTCAAACGGGAAAGAACCTTAAGCAAAATTGGTATTGATAGAAAATCATCTGGAATTAAGCCAATTGCCACGACTGAAACTGAACAAAAAATAAAACAGGCATAGAAAAAACCATTGGAATTAGCTTTTTCTTTTTCGGTCTACCGCCGCCCCCACCACGTCTCATTGTGAGATGTGACGTGGTGGGGGCTTCCTTTTTGGGTCAGCGACTCACTTGGAGCGCAACACCAAGAAGAGGTGGCCGCAGTATGAGCCGGTGTCCTCGAAGGACGCGGTGACCCCCTCTTCGACGATCGCGTTGGGTGGCGCCGTCCCTTTGAGAGTGGGGTAAGCGCAAATGCTTCCCTTCTCGCAGGTATAGAGGTCGATCATGAACGCGCTGAAGGCGTCGCTGTCGTAGTCGGATGCCTTCATTGCCGTGCCGAACACCTTCTGCCAGGACCACTCAGTCCAGACTTTGTTGAGCGAGTAAACGTTCATCGCCTCGCTCATCAAGCCCTTGACCGTGCCCGAGTTGGCGGACACGCTGACCGTTATCGGTCCGCAGGTCTGGCCGTCGTCGTGCAGTTCCACGTTTTCCTGCAGACCCTTTGCGGGGTCCGTGCCGGGATAGCCGTGAAAGTACTGGGTGTTTCCCTTTCCGTCGCGCACTGCTCCGGAGAGTTGAGCGCTGGTCATGCAGCCCTGGTAAGACCAGAGCTTGATGTCGGCAGGCGCGTGGCCGCAGCTGGCGTTGAGGTTGGGAGGCACTGAGTCGTCGGGCGTGCAGACCGGATCGACCTTCGCGGTCGGATCGGCGCATTCGAAGTGGCCGGGCAGGTAGCTCGATCCTACCTGCACACCGCATTCGGCGTTGAGGTTGGGGCGGCTGGAGCAGGGCTTTTCGGCGGCGGGCTGGGACGGAACGTCGCAGATCAGCGTGACCCCGTCGATTCCGCAGGTGTACTTGCCGTTGAGGCCGGTGCCTTCCTGCTGGCATTCCTTCGTGAGGTTGGGGTTCTCGTTGCAGGGTACCTGGTCCGAGTCGTCGTTACCGCACCCCATCAGCAGCATGCTGAGGAATACTACGAATACGAGTCCGATGACGATGGCTTTGTCGGCCAGATTGACGCAGTACTTGCTTTTCATGGTCGTCTCTCCTGAGTTCGCCCGTGGGCGGATTTCGTTTTGCCCTGGGCGGGGCGGGAAGATTGCCCGAAATTGTGCACTTGGATTAGAGAGGCTACTTCTAGATATTAAGAAGCAAGCTTTCTAATCCAAGTATTAAAGCTAATTCCAATGGTTGTGAAAGGTCTGCAGAAAGCCCTTTTAGTGTTTAGAACTTTGTGCAAGACAATGTTATAACATGATTTATATTTTTTGTAAAGTGTTTGTATAGATAAAGCAAAGAGCCCCTGGACACAAAATCCAGGGGCTCGCCTGTTCGATTTGACTGCGGCCGCCACTAGGACGGTCGGAGTACTGAGAATCTACAGGGGGGTGCGCGAGATATCATCTCGACAGTTCGGCACCAAGAATGCTTCTGCTGTTACAGTGCAGATGAACTGGTGAACGTTGGCGAGACGTTCAGGGGCAGAGCGGCGGGAGCTGGATCACGCCGCGGCGACGACCCGTCCAGGTGTTCCCGGAGAGGGGCGATGCCTGGGTGACCAGCTTGCGCAGGATGAACAGATCGCTCGGCACGTGCCCGACGATGGCGGGAGGACAAGTACCCTTCCACCAGCAGCCGAGGTCCACGCCGAGGTTGCCCATGTACGCCACACCGAGACGTTCGGCCTCGTTGGGATGGCAGGTCTCAGGCGTGACGGGAGTCACGCCGTTGAGCAAGCAATTCAACGAGTCGGTCGTCGTGGTGACGGTCGAGTCGCCTGGGAAGAAGATCTCCCAGACGTTGACCTTGGTGTTGGCCGTCGTCGTGTTGACAGACAAGCCACTGTCTGCCGCCCAGGACACCCACTCGTTGTTGGCGAGCGTGATGCCGAGGGGGTTGCTGTTCGCGACGCTGAGCGAACCGTTCTTGAAGGTCGTGAGCGCGCCGGCTCCTTGGACGTTGATGAACGCCGAGGTGACGGTCGTGCACGGCGCTTCGCCGTGGGGTCCGGTGCCACCGGAGCCGCCGCTTCCGCCCGAACCACCGGAGCCGCCGCTTCCGCCGCCACCGACAGTGCAACCAGGTTCGTTGACCTGGCCATTGCAGTTGTCGTCGACGGGCGTGGAGCAGAGCTCGGTGGGGTTGGGCGTGCTGGGCACGGCTGGGCAGTAATGCCCGTCGTGCGCGGGGTTGCAGGCGAAGACGCTTTTCGTGATGCAAGCGCCCACACCGTTGGCGCACGGCTGACCGATGAAGGGGTCCGTTGCGCAGGTGTAGGTCGGCCCCCCACCACCAGGGTTGTCCAGGAGGCAGTTCAGGTCGACGCCGTTCGAGGCACAGACGAGATGACCGGGCTGGCCACCGATCGCGCAGACTTGGCCCTTGAGGGGGTTGTCGACGCAGGTGGTGCCAGGGTTGGTCGGGTCAGCGGTGCAGACCGGAGTAGTCGCGCCGTTCGGACAGAGAAGGTGGCCTGGCTTCCCGTTCGCGCTGCAGACCTGATTGTAGGTCGGGTCTTGCGCGCAGGTGTTGCCACCCGGATTCGTCACGTCGCCGAGACAGGCCAGGTCTTTTCCGTTGGAGGCGCAGACGAAGTGCCCGGCGTGACCATTCACGTCAGAGCAGGCCGTCCCGAGGAGGGGGTTGTCGAGGCAGGTGCCGCTGCCCCCGGGGTTATCGGGGACACAGGTGACCTGGAGGCTGTTGGGATCGCTCTTGCACATGTAGTGCCCGGGCTTGCCCGTCGCGGGATCGACGCAGGGTTGCCCGTAGTACGGGTTATCCTTGCAGGTCTTGCCCCCGGGGTTGAATCCCCCGCCGCCACCGGAGCCGCCGCTTCCGCCGTCGCCGAGATCCTCGCAGCCCCAGGGATTGCCGTTGTGAAGGCAAGCCGCGTTGCTGGGCTCGTCGGAGCAGCCGGTGGTGTTGGTCGTGACGAAGAACGCCATGAGGGCGCTCAGGATGAGGTACTTGAACGTGTTGAGCCCCGGGGCTGCCGGGGCACTCTTCTTGTTTCGCATGAGAGTGTCCTTGTTGTGGCCCGCTTAGGGCAGAAAATCTGGATAGGTGTTTGAGCGAACCGGAGCGACTTTGGGTTTGAATCCTTGGTCGCTCCGGTTGCTCGTGTGTGCGTCAGAGCAGGTTGAACTGCCCTCCGAACTTCAGCATCAGCGGCCAATCCGCGAAGTAGCCTTCGCGGAGTCGCGTACACTGCGGGATTTTAACCCCGCAGGTCATCTCAGGGCCGGCTGCCTCGGGGAGCTTGGTGAAGTTCCCCGAGACGCCGACCGACGGACCGACGAACAAGTTGACCTTGTCGCCAGTCGCAATCAGGAGGTTGAAGCCCAGGTCGACGCGGTAGGCGAAGGCCTTGGACGCGTGCGACTCCTGGCCGAACACCCACTTCTGGGAGTCCTGCGACAGGATGGCCGTCGGATCTTCGTGGACCATCAGACCGACGCCCCCCCGGAAGTACATCTGGAAGAAGGAGACCGGCATGACGTCGAAGCCCACCATGGGGGTGAGCGTCCAGCTGTTGCTGTCGACGTAGGAGTTGAAGCCGTTGGCGGGAACATCCGGGGCAGCTGCCACCGGCTTCTGTCGCCACTTGCGATCGAACTCCACGCCGACCGAGAGCTTGACCACGGGGGTAGCCCAGGGCTTGAGGTAGAAGTGCAAGCCCGCGCCGATGCCCCTACGATCCTGCTCTCTGTCTCCCGAGTCGATCGAGTCGAGGTCGTGGAGGTAGGCGAGGTTGAGGGCGAAGGTGCGCTTCTCGTAGCCGCCCTTGCTGTCTTCCTCGACCTTGTCCGCCTTGGCTTTGGCCTGATCAGCCTTGTCCTCTACGGGCTTGAGATCCGCTTTGGAGGCGGGGCTCTGGCCGGCGACGATGGTGACACGGATCGAATCCGAACCACCAGTCAGGGTGACGAGCTGCGAGGGGGAGCCAAACGAGCCGGCCTTGACCGACCAGACGCGCCCGAGGGGGGCCTGGTAGGCCTTGGCGGTCGCATTGTCGGGGGCCAACTGGCCGACCGGAGTTCCGGGACCGCCAGGAGACGCGGAGTAGGACACCTCCGGACCGATGTTGTAGACGCCCTTGTCGGCGTCCCAGGTCATCGGGTAGGAGCACTGCAACTTGAGCTGTGCAGTGGTGCCTTCCTGCACGGTCACCTTGACCTCGCGGCTGCCGGTCTGGGTGACCTCGACGTTGGTCGAGGCTCCGCTGGTGCCGTTGGCCGCGAAGGTGCACGCGCTCATGCCGTGCGACTTTTGGAACTCCCACTTCCGAGCCGACGTGGTCTGCGCCTGAGCCGTGCTGGCCATGACGAAGACGATGAGGAAGCTGAGGAACAGGTTGATGTATTTCATGCTCTATTCTCCTGAGTTCGCCCGTAGGCGGTTGTTTCTTTGCCTTGGGCGAAGGCGGTGTATTGCCCGTAGTTCTTACTTTTGATTCTCGTTCTGAGTCGGAGAAATTCACGCTCAGTGCCTTCGACTCTGCATAGAATCAAAGGACTTAGTTACTAACATTCTTGGTGCCGTAGTGCACCTGAAGCAAGCTATAGCCTCGGCTTACCGGTAATTGATAACTGATTCGCTGCTTGAGCAGAGCCAGTTGTATTCATTCTGGTGAAGTAACGCTATTAGCCTAGTTTAGGTGCATTACGGCATTGAGCCGTAATTTCAAAGATCTTTTTACTTAGCTGAAGCCTTCATTACGAGTTCTGGGGCATAGCGTAAGTTTGAATTTAACTACTTTTTCAATGTTTTGTCAAATCTTTTTGTCCATAATTATTGAAAAGTTTGCTTAATCACTGGTTGAAATTCAGATAAACTATTTGTATTACAAAAAAACTTATGAAGAGTAGTGACAAAATCAGGATTTTGATTTGCGGTAATTATGGAGCCAGTAATTTGGGTGATGAAGTCATATTGTCAGGAATGATAGAATTACTGAAGTCTGCCTATAAAAACTCTAAAATTACTGTACTGTCAGTTAATCCTGCAGATACAGAAAAAATGCATAATGTCAGTGCCGTGAAACTTTTTCCAGCAGGGATCAGATCAACTTTAACTTTTTGGTTAGTTGGTCAATTTTTGAAAACTATTACTGCTTTAAAAAATGCTGACCTGGTTGTGCTTGGTGGTGGCGGACTTTTTTCTGATGATAAACCCAGAGCTGTTTGGATATGGTATTTACAATATTTATGGTTCAAAGCTTTTAGTAAAAAAGTTGCCTGTTTGGCACAAAGCGTCGGGCCGCTGAAAAATGCATTGTCTAGAAAAATAGTGATGAATGTTTATAAAAATGCCGTATTTTCTTCAGTCAGAGACCAAAAATCGGCTGATTTGCTAAAAGAAATTGGCGTAACTGGCACTGTGGTCTTGGCTGACCCCGCATATGGAATCGCTTACAATCAAGAGAGTTTTTCTAAAAAATCTAATTATATAGTGCTGACGCTGAGACCTTGGGCAAAGGAAAGAGATTTGGAAGTGAATAATATTATAGAAAAATTTTCTGATTGGCTAAAACATCAATATGATTTGGAAATTATTTTTGTTCCATTTCAGACTAGATTTGATTCTGACTTGGAAAGATTTGAGCATTTGAAAAAATTGATCAAGATAAAATATCCAAAAGATATCAAAGAGGCATTGGAAATAATAGCTAGAGCAAGAGTAGTTGTAGGTATGAGACTGCACTCGGTAATTCTGGCAGTGTTCACAAAAACACCTTTTGTGGCGCTGTCTTATTCAAAAAAAGTAAAGGACTTTGCCGATACTGTAGAAATGGGAGAATTCGTCTTGGACTACAATAACTTTACTTTGGAACAATTAAAGAAAACTTTTGAAAAAGTTTTAAAAGAAGAAAAGTCGATTGAAAATATATTAGAAAAGCAAAAGCTTAAAAACACTTATAAGTTCTACGACCACGAAAAGTATTTACAAAATTTATTTTAATACAATAATATTGACTTTTGTCAAAGATTGGACTAGGCTGTGGACGTCTAGTCCCTCTGGTCGTATGGCCGGAGTGGCCTGCGATCATTGAGACTTCAACTAGGAGAAACTGCCCATGAACCGCATCGTCTCGATCATTCCCATCGTCGCCATTTGCTCGATCGGCTGTTCGTCAGCCCCCGAGGCCAAGGCCCCGACTGCTCCTCCCCCTGCTGCCACCGGCTCTCCCGCGCCCGCCGGCACCACCTGCATCGGCGACCAGTGCGGTCTCGGCTCGGCTGCTCCCTTGCCCGCGCCGTCCAGCAGCGGTACCGCCGTCGCTCCTCCGCCTCCCGCGTTCGCTTCGATGTTCGTTGTGGAAGTGGAGGGTGTTCAGATGCCTGTCTCTTCCGGCATGCAGCTGGAGGTACAGGTTGAGAGGATGACGCCGATGTACAACTTGGCGGCCAAGCCCGACTGCAGCGATACCCAAGTCGATGGCCTCGTGGCTATGCCTGGGCCGCTCTGCCTCGTGTGGGCGGACACGGTCGCGCTGAAGCTCCACAAGGGAGACGTCAAGCCGGCCCGCTGGCGCGTCGGCTCCTCGGTGGTCAACTTCACCGTCGCGGTGAAGTGAACACAGGGAAAGACGGCGGGGTGTGCGAGAACTTAACCAAGTTCCGCCACCCCGCCGTCTAAGTGCTTTTCTTAGTTGAAGTCTTTTCTTTCTATATTAATACTGTGTCCAACAAACTTGTTTGCAGTAATTCCTGAACTGGTTTGAAACTTTTCCGATGTATTGGACATGCTCCATGTTCTTTGAGCAGTTTTTTATGTAAGGAAGTGCCGTAGCCTTTGTGGTCATTGAATTTGTAGGCTGGATACTTCTTGGCCATTTTGACCATGAGACGATCGCGAGTTACCTTGGCCACTATGGAAGCGCAGGAAATTGCACGAATATTTAAATCGCCTTTAATGAAAGTTTTAAAAGGAATATTGTGCGTGGTTTTGCGATCAATTTTATCTTTGCCATCTATCAAAATGATATCTGGTTTTACCTTTAGGTTGGCGATGGCTCTATGAAAAGCTAAACGATTGGCCTTGGACAGGCCGAGTTGGTCGATTTCTTCTGGGTTAGTTTGACCGATGCCAAATGCTCCTGATTTAATTAGAACTTCATAGGCTTCTTCGCGTTGGGCTTCGTTAAGTTTTTTGGAATCGCTAATTTTTACTCCTGTGACAGGAGTTAGTTCAATATAGGCACAAGCAATAATAGGCCCAGCCCAAGGGCCGCGGCCTACTTCATCCAATCCGGCAATAATAATTTTATCAGATACTTCAGGAAAATTATTTGACTTGGATTTTTTTTTGGATTTAACCAAAATATAGTTGTTATTTAAGCTTCTGTGTTTTCTGAAGTTGTGGCAGCTTCTTCAACAGCTGGTGCCGTTGCTTCTTTTACTTCAGCCTTAGCAGCTGGAGCTGCTTTTACTTTTTTGTTACCACCAACTAACACTTCTTTAAGTCTGGCAGCTTTTCCGCTAACGTTTCTCATGTAGAAAAGTTTAGAGCGACGAACTTTACCGATTTTAACAACTTCAATTTTTTCAATATTTGCAGAGTGAAGTGGGAAAATCTTTTCAACACCAATACCTTCAACGATTTTGCGAACCATCATAGTGTGGTTGTGACCCAAACCATGGTTTACAGCAATAACTAGACCTTCATAAATTTGTATTCTTTCCTTGTCACCTTCCTTGATTTTCTGATGTACGCGAACTGTGTAACCAGGACGAACTTTTGGCACTTCTTTGAGATTCTGACGGGCAACTTTTTGGACTAGTAAGTGAGACATAATTAATGTGAAATCAGTAATTTAGCGCAGTGATATTAGGTAATTATAGGCAAAAAAGCAAGCTTTTTTTAGAGATTATTGATGCTGACAATATTGTCGGAATTTTCTATCAAATCAGAGAGAAATTTATCATGACATTGAATACGATATTGATAGTCTTCGCGAGTCATAATGCTGTAGCGGATAGGACGTGATGTATCAAGATCTGTATTCAAATAGTCTTCTAACCTATCTTTATTGATATTGTTGCTAACGATCAATAAATCGATTAAGGCCTCTTTGTTGACGAATAAACCAGCTAAAATCAGTACATCTATGTCCCCATATGAAGAAATTTTGCGGGTAATTTCATCTTTGTTACTAATCCCTTTCAATACTATGGCACGCAGATCGGAAAATAGAAGAAAATTTTTGTTCACTTTATAGAATTTCTTGCGATTTTTTTCAGATGCCTTGAGAAGGCCTAACTTTTTCAAATTATCCAATTCACGTCGAATGGAATTAATTTGTTCTCCAAGCTCTCTAGTCAATTCACGGATAAAAAACTCCTGCTCAGGGTTAAGTAGGAAAATTGTCAATAATTTTACTCTGGTGGTAGATGTGAAGAGCCTTTTCAGCATCGGTATATACTAAAACTGTGAATACAAGTTTTATACAGTCGTGGGAAATGTATAACTTTTTAATTCAGAGTGCAAGTAAATAAACTCGCTGTATGTAAAGACTTTTTACCAGTTAGAACCACCTGGAGCTTCTTCGTCTTTTCCTTCATTAATAATGCTGATAGCCAAGGCTGTAGACAGTACCCCAGAAATGAAGCCTAAGAAACATAAAACAATAACTGCCAGCGTCGCGCTGGTCTGCTGATCAAACTGATAGAGTAGTATCCAAAGACCGTTTACAGTGTTGGCAAGGTTTTGGAAAACAACTATCAGAATGATAACGAAAACCAGGATTGTCGCTGACAGTAAGAATTGTTTCATATTTTAAAGAAAGTTTATTTTTGAAAAAGCCCAAGCAACTTTTCGAATTTCAATTTGTTAGCAAGACGCTTTTTGAGTAGGTCCTGCTCCTCTATTTTAGGCTCATAATTCATGCTGGCAAGTATTTTCATTTCATCAGTGAAAGATTGTTCAACTTCAGCGTCAGCGACTTCTATTTTTTCCAACTTGTAAAGTTCCTGAATGGCAAATCTAACTCTGAGACGTTTTTCAGCTTCTGGATGATGTTCATCATGAAGATCTTTAACTGTTTTTCCAGTGGCTTTGAGATAGTCATCCCAGTTAATTCCGCGGCTAGACATATGTTGTTTTTGATCGTCAATAATGAAGCCGATTTCTTCGTCGATTAAGGCGTGAGATAGTTCAACCTGTGTGCCTGCTAAAACCTGATCGAGGAATTGCCCTTCGAGTAAGTTTTGATTTTCCTGTTCGCGGTTTTTCTGAAGATTTATACGAATTTCAGCTTTGAAATCAACTTCAGTCATTTCTTTTCCTGTAACTTTTTTGATTAACTCAGCGTCCAAACTTGGAATTGTTCTTTCTTCAAGACGATTTGCCTTAATTTTAAACTTCACGACTTTACCCTGGAATGGTTGATGAAAATAATCTTTAGGGAAAGTAACGGATATTTCTTTTTCTTCTCCTACTTTCATACCAACGATTTGATCTTCAAATCCTGGGACCATTGATTTGTCACCAAGGACTAGTGGATGATTTTTGCTAGTAGTGCCATCAAGTGGTGCGCCACCTTCGTCAAAACCTGCAAAGTCGATTTCTATACGATCGCCATTTTGTGCCGCACGTCCAACATCAGCGAAAGTCGCGTGATAAGTTTGGAAGCGCTTAATTTCTTCTTCGAGATCACTTTCAGTAACTGTAACTTCTTTCTTTTCAACTTTAATTTTCTTATAATCCTTAATTTTCACTTCTGGATAAACTGGAATGACGGCTTCGAACTTAAGAGGGCTTTCGGCTAAAACTGTAACCTGAGGGCGAGAAATTGGTTCAATCCCCTCTTGCTTAACAGCATCAACATAAACAGGAGGGATAGCCATATCAATAGCATGAGCTGTGATCATACTTGGATCGAGCTGCGCTGACACTATGTCTTTTGGCACCTTGCCAGGGCGGAAGCCTTTGAGTTGAACTTGTTTAGAGAGCTTCTCAACTGCTAATTCACGATATTTTTCCATTTCTAACTCAGTAAGTTCGATAGTCAATTTCATTTCGGCTCCGTTGACTTTTGCTTTAGTAATATTCATAAGCTTTGAAGATTGTATAATTAGATGATTCTTTCCAGAAGAAAGTCCAGGCCATCTTAGCCTAAGAATGCCTTTATTTCAACTGTTAAAAATGATACAATATATGGATTTATATTAGCTACAGCAGACTATATGCCAAAGTTTAGTAAAAAAATCGCCTATAAAGACCCGGTTGCTTTGAGTGCAGCTCAGGAGAGTGCTGAGCGTGTTTTGCAGGAAGTAGAAGCCGAAAATCTGGAATATTATGAAAGGGCTGCGGTGATTGCCCGAAATACCTCAACAATTCAGAGTGGTATCAGACTAAGGGCTGGAAAAGTAATCGGAGATCCAGCTATTTTGCGTGAAAGAATTGTAGAGGAGAGAGTACAAAGTGACCTATATAGAGCTATAGCTGGTAATGAAGCTGTTGAAACTGGTAAAGGAGTGGATGCAAAAAACTATGCAAATTCAATTAATGCCAGGTTTCTCGAGGAAGGTGAAATTAAGAAACGAAGTAGAGTTTTGCACAAAATGAAAAATGCAATTTTAGGCATTTTCATCAATCGGGATTTTGTTAATGAGGAAATGAAAGAAAGGTTTGGTGAAAGCAAAGAAATCAATGATCAAAAATTATTTGTAGCAGAGCGACATTGTGAGTATTTGACCCAGATGCAAGCTAGAGACCCAGTTATGTATAATAACCTGCTAATACATCTTAATCTGGTTGCTTCAGCAACAGTAACTGAAGTAATTGATGTTTTAAGCAAACTTAATGCATCTACACTCAGAACACTCCGAGATTACTGTATTGCAAATGACATCGAGCTGGCAGAAAGACCTGAGTTTTTGGATCTGTTAACCCTAAGTGATTCAAGACAAAGGGCATTAGCTAAATTCGGCATGATGGAAGTTTATGACATAGAAAACTTACGGAGTTTCTGGTCTTCTCTAACCACTGGTTCTGTTATGCAAAAAGATTTAACGGTGAAAATAAATAAATTACTTTTGAACAATTCATTAATCGATTTAGAACAAAAGCCCGAAAGCGCCCTCTTGATATCTACTGTTAGAGCTCGCTATCTTCAACTAATAAAAACACTTACGCCTGATCAAGCTGCAAATGAATTGAAGATGGAATTGGATAGTATAGAAACAGATGAATTACCAAAGACAATGATTCCAGCGACAGTTGCTGGAGCCCCTGCTACACCTGGTGATGCTGAAAAAGTCAGTCCTTTTGTACTAGTGCAACGTTTACTGAGAAGAGATTATTGCGCTCGTCGTAATCTTGATCCAAAAAACTCCAACTTGGAAGCGGATAATTTTTCATCCATTCAGACGGCAATTCGTCTCGCAGATGTGAAGAAGAATGTTGATATGTTCAGGTCTTCTAACGATAAAGCAGCAGAAGTGACACTTGATGAAGTGGAAAAAGGAATGGATTCTGGAAAAATTTTGGCAGATATTATCAAAAATCATCCTGAATTTAAGATATTTGCAGGAATAAATAAATATACTACTCGCAGGGAAATAAGACAAAGAATGAATGCCGCGGGTGAGAAAGTTGCTGAGCCAGTTATGGAAAAACTTATAGCTATTTTGCAGGAGGCACTGTCCAGGTACAAAAAAGGACCCCAAATTAAAGGAACTAATTTTGCTGCGGATGACTGGGATTTAGAAGAATTGGTTTTGGTTTTGCAAACACTAAAAGCAGAACAATGGTCAAACAAAATGATAGTTGAAGTAGTGAACGACACAAATGCAATATCTACTGAAGAAAAGTTAATCAGCGCCATGAACAAAGCAAGAAAAAAAGAAGAGGAAATGACAGAAGAAATTTTTGCTGATGTTACTAGTCCCGAGGCGATTTGGAAAATCATGGCATCCAAGATTGAACTTAAGAAGATTCTCAACAAATGTGCTTTGGCTAAGCGGCTTGAATTAAGTAAGGGTGTTGTGGAAGCTAAAAAACTGCAGATTTCACAGCTCAGTGATAGCGATCCACAGAAGCAGGCTTTGGAAGCTGAGATTAAAGCCTTAGAAAGAATTGACAAATCTTCGGCTGATTTGGCTGATAGAGTGTTCGCTGCTAGAAAATATATCAAAGAAAAGAAACTCTCTGGCAGAGCTCGTGACGCCTATATCAGCGCCATTGGACTGGCTGGGGTTTGGGACAAAATGGGCTTCACTTTCTGGAAAGAAGATAAAAAAGAAGCTGTTAGCGCCTGGTGGGATAAAAAGAAAGAATCTGCCGGAAAATGGTGGAAAGCACACAAAGAAAAGAAAGCTGCTGAAAAAGCCAGTGATACTCAAAAAGACTCTAAAGCTTGGAGTATATTTAAAAAAGGCGTCTCCCCTGTTACTGGTTTAGGAGGAGTTATGTATGACGTTGGTTCATTCTTGCCCAGAATGATTTTTAGAGGGGCTGCTGGAGCATCGAGGATGCCGAAAAGAATGGTTGGCATGGTTAGTGATTCAGCTATGCACAGCTATTTAACTGAAAGGTTTGTTGCTTATAGTGAGGAAATCTCTGAAATTGATGAGAAAACCAAACTATTGAGTAAAAAATTACTGAGAGCACCTTATTCTTGGGATAGCAGCAGAATTAACAAGGAAATTAATTCTTTGAACCTGGATAAGTCCAAACTAACTGCCAAGATTACTGCATTACAAGCCAAAGCAAGTCAAAGAGGTTTACCTCCAATAGCATTTGGTACTGGTAAAATACCATAATTTATATTTAATTTAAAAAATTTTAATCAAGCAGGTTTATGAAAAATGTCGACAAAAAATCAGGAGTATACTTCGATATTGATAACTATGTAGCTAAAATTGTAGCAGAGTGTGGTATGCATATTAGCTCAGAAGAAATGGAAAAAGCCCTTAAAAAAGAAATTACTATGACTTTAGCTAATAGGGTTAACTCAACTATTGTAAATTCGCTTAGCGCTAACGATTTATTTTTGATGCAGAAAACCATGGAAGACCATCCAGAACTTGACACAATAAACGTATTAAGTATAATAACATCTTATATAGACGGCTTAGATGAGAAAATAGTTTCAGCTGTTGATGATTTATACGGAGAAATCGTTGAAAATTTTATGAAAATCAAATCTTTGTCCATTAATAAATAACCCATGACAAGTTTAAACCCAAAGCATCATAAAAAACTCATAGATGAGACCATGCTCAATGCGCAAGAGCAAGAGTGGGTGAAGGCTAAAGCAGGAGAAGTTGCTGAACGGTTTGGCCTAAACTCTGAATCGCCAGCTGAAAAGATCGATGAAAAAAGGTCTATTATTAGAGAACAGATTTTAGACGCATTAGAAGAAGAATTGGAAAGTGGACAGACGTTTGATGCTGATAGTTTAGATGAAAATAAAATTAATGCTGTAGTAGCTGGAGTCACAAATGCAGCGATTGAAATTAAAAAATTGGAAGATGTGAATATTAGTTACCTGATTGAATTAGACAGAGCTAAGGCTAGAGACGTTGATAAAGAACAATTCGCCTACTCTATGCGCATGGGTGATAATAAGTCTGACGAAGCTTTGTTATATAGTGCTGAAGAGGCAGAAGAAAGAGCCTTACGAATGCAAAAAACTGTACTTGAAAATGATAGTAAAAAGAGAGAGCTTGGTTATTTGGCCAGTAGCTTGGTAGAGAAAAAAAGAAATATAGAAGAAACCAAAGGAGAAGTGGATGCTCTTCAAAGTGATATCGATCAGTATTCCAAAGATATACTTCTACTAAAAAATAGAATGACTGAAGTGGAAGCAGTTATTAATAAAATCGCAGATTTGGAATTAATCGCCCAGGAAGATAAGAAAGCACAAGGTGGGTTTTTTGCCACTTTAAAAAAATGGTTTAAGGGCAAAAAAAATACTTCTTCAGCAGAATGGTCCAGAGAAAAAATCGAAGAATTTTTCGACATTCAAGAGGAACTGCAAATTGAAATACTTGAAGCTATGCAGAAACTTAATGAGTACATGAGAGATCAAGGTAACGTTGGCGACTTGATTAATGAGAACGTTGAAATACTTATTGGAACTTTTGATGAACAGGTTGGATATGCATGCTTAATCGACAGACAAAATGTTTTAAGAGTTTTGTTTTCCAAATTAGCTCAGGGTGCAGAAAATGCAAAGAGACTAAAAAATGCTCAACGACAGATGAGGGAAAAAGATTTAGATACGTTAAAGGATACTGTCTTAGAAAAAGAAGCTCAAAAAGAATCAATAGACTCTGATTTAGATATAGAGTCTCAATTTCCTGAGGAAAGAAGAAAAATTTTTTACTCTAAATTTGGACAAAAAATAGTTTATATCAGAAACATGAAAAAAACTCTCCATAAGGTGGCGGTCTATGGAGAATCAAGAAGAGTCGCACGTATTGAAACTATTGCCAAACTTTACTTTGAACTAAGAGCCGAAGTAATGAAATTTGAAAATATTACTGGCTTAACAGGCAATAATGGTTTTCTGACAATTCTGGACATGGAACTTGGAAGTATCAAAGTTAATGATGCATTGACCAATGCAAAAGCCAAGATCGCAATTGATGATTTGGAACGAGTACAAAGAGCGCTTGCGACAGTATCAAGCGCAAGAGCAAAAAAATCTCATAATATTGAGATTGCTCGTGCGAGAATTGAAAGAGTTAGATTGGGAACTCGACAAAATAATGTTGATACAGACACTGATGAGCCAGCAGCGATTTCTGCGCCTGAGATGGTTGATACTGGAACTGATGTGTCTCCTGCAATTTCGGCGCCTAAGATGGATGATACTGGAACCGATGTGTCTCCTGCAATTTCGGCGCATATGATGGAAGATACTGGAACCGATGTGTCTTCTGCAATTTCGGCGCCTAAGATGGAAGAAGTTAAATTTATTGGACTTAATTATAATGAGAGACTTGCAGAAGTTTGTCCAGATTTCCAAGCAATGAGATGTGTTTTTATTGTAGGAGAGTGTGCTACAAATACTAGAGATGCTCATGCTACACAACCTCTAGTAACGGCTGAAGTTGGTGAGAAAGAAGACGATCCAAAACCTCAAAAAACCGCACAATCCACTGATAGAAAAGAGTCTAAAGAATCAAGAGAAATTCAAAGAGAAAGTGAAACTTTGTATATAGGAGATATGAATGGTAGCTACACCGCCTTTGTAAAGTATATGACTGCCCTGAAGGCTATTCGAGTGGAGACTTCAGCAACAGGAGAAGAAAAATTAATTTGGACAGCTGGAGATAGAAAAATTGTGTTGATGGGTGACGATTTGAATAATGAAACTGGGAACTTAAAAATAAATTTGGTAATTACTGATTTGCAGGACCAAGCCAGAAAACAGGGTGGTGAAATCATAACAATTTTTTGCGCTTTTTATGAATATATGATTTCTTGGCCTTTGTACATAGGTGATCCAGGTGGTTATGACAAGCATATAACCTTATTGAAATCCATGAAAAATGCTAGACATGGGAATGGACTATTAGAGTCACTAAAAAGGTTCACAACTAATGGTCAAGCATTTTCAGGGACTATGGAAGAATTTAATGACATAACTATGAATTTATCAAAGTCTGGTGTGGATGGCGTGAATTATATCAACAGCATGGTAGATGAAGCTTTTGCCAATATGAGAAAGCCAGAAAATAAAGAAGGTAGAAAAATTTTAGAATATATCAGTCAGCGGAAATTGGTTTCTATTGATGGCGATATTCTGGTTTTAAATACAATAATATCAACTGATATATTAAATAGCTTGTTAGGAGGAACTCCAGGACCGAAAAATATGGCGGAATTAAGGGCAATAGTTCAGGAATTAAATAATCAGTTCCAAGGGTTGTTGAAGACGTTACTTTTGGAAGAGCCTACTGCTGATCGAGAGGAAAAGATGAAAGCATTGAAAGAATTAACAAATAGATATTCGCCTAATTTTATTGTAAACTTCAATAGTGACGATGTAAAAAATAAGGAGTTACTACAAAAATTGACAGATATTGGGATTAGACAGGTTGTATGTGGATATCCATCATATGGATCTTTACCAGTGGAGAAGACAGAAAGCGGTATAAGTCTAATTAATTTGGCTTATGGAGATAGTGACCCAAATCATGACATTCCCGATGAGTCTAGATCAGTTGGTTACGTTGGTAAGGATGGCAAATTCCGTTTTGGAGCTAAAGCAGTAAAAGAAATACATGAACATCCATTCAACAAAAAAAGCACTATTAAGCTGGTTGGTTGGCTAGAAGATATATTCTCTTTACCAGATAAACCACAATATAAACTCGCCGCACTAATCGCAGAAGATATGGCGAAAGACCGTGATGGTAAAGAGAGGGATGAAGCGGCTATAGAGAAAGTAGTAGACGATATCATTATCTATGATGATCTTAGCAAAATAATGCGGTATTTGGCGCAGAAGAATACTCGTGAAACAAAATTTACACCATTAAACACTCTTAAGTTAAACCTCAAAGACATAAAACAGGCGTATTTGGCGGCAGATTACCTCTTGATGACAAAACCGAACCTCGATCTTGAGCAAATTTATGAAGTTTTAGCTAATGTAGATTACAGATCAAATGATTTTGCAAAACAAGCTGACATATACATTAGAGGAAAACGAAGAAAAGCGATAGATGATAGGGCTTCTGAAACTTCAAAAAAAAGCGAGCCAGATCCAAATACTGAGAAACTAGCTGAGAAGAAAGAAAAACCTCCTGAAATGTCTAGCGATATGAAATTTGTTCAAAAGTTCCTCGAGACAAGCCTTAAACCGTCAGCGCTAGTAAGTGCTGCTTTGGCTAACTTTGAAAAAGCAAATCCAGGTAAATTCAAGAAATTAAGAGAGAATATGGAAAATTTCCCTGAGGTATTTGATTTTATCTTTGGTGGTCAATTCGAAGGAGTGAAATTCACAACCAGTAAAATGCAGCCGGTTAAGTTAAGTGAAAATGGCACTGCCCCAGAAATGATTTTAGCGAATTTACTTAAATATGGCTTGGATAAAGCTAAACTTGCGACAAAGCAGACTGAATTACAAGAATTCAAAATGGCTGCAGGTGGTACAGTCACTGCTACAGCAGTTCAAAAATATATAAAAGATATATATTCAGGGAATTTAACGAGTTTTGCCAGAGATATAAAATAATATTTTGCAATACTATTGTAACTTGACAAGGGGCTAGGTCTTTGTAATAATCTAGCCTCTTTTTTGTTATATCTTCTGTTCGTACTAAAAAAGAGTTTAATTAATTAATAAATATTTCTTTATTTAACTGTTGTGAAAAAGAATACTTCTAGAAATTTGGAGAGCTCAAATGCACTAGCACTACAGCCTGGCAATCCCTCATGTCCTACTTTTGAAGGATATCATACTCAGTATAAAACTAGAGCAGATATTGAGGCGCTTATACGAGAAGACGCAGATTATGCTAATTTTAATAACGATAGCGATGAGGATCAAATAGCTGAGTCGATCAATATAAGAAAAAAGATCCTGGCTGAAGTAAATATTTTCAAACTTGACTTGGATTTTAAGCGACAAGAACGTCATACTGCCAATGAAAGATGGCAAGCCAAAAATGGTTTTTTCGATATTCTTAAGAAAGTGGGCAAAAAAATCGAGGCATTCATATCCCCTGCTGCTGCTTTATATAGAGCCCAAAAAGAAATAGCTGGTAATGATGAGAAAAGCCTCAGAAGACAATTCGAATTAGAAATTGAGGGTCTACAAGACAAGCTGGATGCCGTTAAGGCTTATTTGGCAACAGCTGATGCAGAGTTACTAACAGAAGGTGTTGCTAAATTTGGCAGCGTAAAGGCTTTCATTATTGATATGAAATCCAATCCAAACAGCCCACATTATCAAGAAATTAATGACATGAATAAATATTTGTTGCAATTGGCCATTCAGAGATTCAATGGCAATGACATGACAAATTCAGTTGGTGTTTATGAAACGTCTGAACAAGACGAAAAGCCAAAAAGAAAGACAATTAACGGCCTCGTAGGACTTAGAGAAAGCCAAAAAATACAAAGATCTCTTAACAAAGGT
This sequence comes from Patescibacteria group bacterium, assembly GCA_963169815.1. Classification (GTDB taxonomy): domain Bacteria; phylum Patescibacteriota; class Gracilibacteria; order UBA1369; family UBA1369; genus JADLFY01. The sequence continues at coordinate 20,152 of CAUJDC010000012.1, forward strand.
CTGACTTCAATTGAAGCGAATATGGCTGATATTGCCAGTACTTCAACCTATGTACGAAAAATCCTTGTTAGTAATGATAAACAAACTGCCTCCAGACCAGAATGGATGAGTACTAAGCTCAGTCCTATGGAAGGTGTCCTCATTACTTATAATCCAAAGAATGGTGAGGCAGTGATGTTAGACGAATTGTCAGACACTCAAGAGTTGACTAGTACTGGAATGCTCAATTACCAGGCTCAGCGCAAAGCAGCTAGAAAAGAATCTGCTAAACGCTGGTTCGGCCATGGCTTAAAGGCAGCTTTCGCGGCAGGTATGCTATTACTAGCTGGAAAAGGCGCAGAAAACAACGTCAAACAAATGTATCAGGATAAATCTGAAGCTGTTGCCAGCGCAACTGCATCTGCCAAATCTGGCCCAGTTGCCAATGGCGTTGCCGTTAGCCACCCAGTAGAAGCTCCTGTGACTTCTGACCAGCCAGTTACACCAAAACTTGACAAAGTAGCCAAACGTCCAGTTGTAACCGCACAAAATCCTGCAAAAGCCAAAGTTAGCACTTGGTCAAAAAAGACTAATCCTATTCTCGAAGGAGAAGCTAAAAAGACTCCTGTAGCAAAGAAACCAACTGTAAAAGTTCAGGTTGCAAAGAAAATTGAGGCGAAAAAAACTGTAGAAAAAGTAGAAAAGACTGAAAAACAAGACCTATTAAATGAGGAGGCGAAAAAAACCGCTTTAAATATTATTATCGCTAGAGTTGCCATTTTCCAAAGCCGTTTTTCACACATAGAGAAATCCATGACTCCGGGAGTACAATTCCCTGGAGTAACCCCTACTTTGACCAAGCTCCCTACTGAACTAGATTTGGTTTTCTCTAAGGCTAAGTCACTCGAAACTAAAGCTGACATTCTTTCAGCAAATCAACTCTTAGACCGAATAGAAGGACAATTATCAGGTATGGAAAGGACTATAACTGTTCAGAAAATTACTACAATACATGCAGCGACAATGCTTGATGTTAACGATGCGATGGCATTCCTTGACGTATTAATGTCAAAATTAGGTAATAGATCTCACAAATTTGGCATCAAAAAAGTAACTTATGTTGCTGAAAGCAGTAAAGACTCATATGAGACTACTTCAATCATGCTTGTAGATCTTGATGCCGCCCAAGTCGCTTTGAAGAAGATCATGGCCAGAACCCATAACATCAACCAATCTGAGGCTGATGCCAATAAAGACCTTGCTGCTGCTAAAAAATGGCTTGGTCACATTAAATACGTAAAATATCACGTGGAAAAAGGCACTAATATCACTGAATAAGCTATTTAGCTCTAATTGCAACGAAAAACCCGAATTCTATGGGTAAAATACCAATAGAGGGTTTTTTGTTTTGTGCTTGTTTGTTTAGAGGATGTTTTTGTGCTATAATGTCAGGATAATTTTAATTTGACCCGGATATGGCCATAAAGCCTACTGAAAATCCGATTCTCACTATTGATGGCCTGCGGGCTCAAGATGAGAAAAATGATAAGAATGAGGTGACTCCTGAAAAGCAGACTTTGAATTCTGCGAGAATGTTGAATTTCTTGACTACCAATGGTATTACGGCAGATAATCTGGATAAGCAGTTCACTATTGACACTGCTATTAATTTGACCTCTAAAAGTGGTCTTGAATCTGAAAGAGAGATCGCTAAGCAGTTTGCTGAAGCAATAGGGATTTTAAAGAAATACGATGCTCTTTCTGTGTTTGGAGAAAAAAGCCGCGAAGTAGTTGAGTCTAAATTAGAAAACTTAAAAACACCTCCAACCAAGATGACTAGCGTAGAGGCTGGAATCATTCTGAAAGCTTGGGAATTGTTTAATGTGATTAGAGAACATGCCAGCAGACTTTTGACCTTGGGGGCTTCAATGAAAGAGAGTCGTAAAGAAAGTATGACAGGTGAAAGCAAAGGTTTTGACGATGCGATTAGAGATGGCCTGCATGGGGCAAGAGAAAATTGGGATAAACTTTCAGGAAAGCAAAAGGTTGTTTTTGCTGGACTGGCGCTACTCAGTGGTATTTGGTTGATGAAATCGGATAATGGAATTATTAAAAAAATTAGGGACACTCTATTCACAGGTGTGAAGGTAGTTGGTGGGGCCTGGGTATTAAATAAGGTTTGGCAACTCTTTACTGGTGAAACAGCTTTTGACGCAATAACTGGTGGTAACAAAGGTTCAAAAAAGAGTAATTTCTTTAAAGAAGCTTTTAATACTGACGATAGGGGTGCTGAAGTTTTCAATAAAGGTATTGTGTCGATGGGAGACTTGGGCTTTATGGACTTAGCTACTCGTTACGCCGCAGCTAAGGCTGAAGGCAGAAAGACTATTGAAGGCGCGAAAATGCCTCCTGAAGAAGCTTATATGGCAATGGATGTTTTCTTTGGGAAATATCCTGCAGAAAAGCTGATGAAGGAATATGCCAATTACACACCGCCTGCCAGTTTGGCTCAGGTGGTAACTATTGAAATGTCCAAAGATCCAACTGTCAAAATGCAGGAAGGTTTGGCTGATAGAATGTGGGATGGTACAAAGGATTATTTAAAACGTGCGTACAATTATCTTGGCTCTACAGCTACAGCAGTATGGGTAGCTGAGAAATATGAAAAGTGGCATGGAAAGAAAGGAACTGAAGAAGAAATCAAAAAATTTGTGGAGAAATTCAAAGCCACAGCCAAGTCTGAAGCAGATCTTCCAGCAGCAATTGAAGGAAGCTTAGCTGATGGAAAAAAACATATTACCAAAGAGTATGTAGATACAGCTTTGGCTGGAATTACTGAAGCTAAATACGGTCTCAAGTATAAAAAGTCTTCAGATGGCTATCTTTATATGGTTGTCAACAAACCAGTCGAGGGTTTGGCTACCAATGAAGCTGCAGTTAGTACTGCTTTGAAAGGCTGTATTGAAACTACTGAAAAGTTCTTAACTGAAACATACAAAGTTACTCCTGACCAGGCCTCAAAGAAAGTTGAACCGCATGGCAGTATTTTCGTCGGAGATAAGGGTACGCTGAGGTATTTTGCCCGCTACAAGCCCTAAAACCTGATAAGCGGCCCTGATTTACATTTAGTTTTTTTGACGATACCAATATTTGACATTTTGGTTATTTTCGTTATAATTATTCCCTATTTAGAAATGGCTTTCTAGAAGGAAAAACAAAGACAAAGTAAGTATAACTATAATCTTTATGATTCGAACTTACTTATTAGTCTTGGTGATTGGTCTACAAGTAGCGCTAGGCTTCCAATTTGGTCCAGAATTATTGAAAAATAGTAGTAAAGCTGCGGCAAATAATCAGCAGGTTTTTAATCAAGATTTGAAAGCTGAAACTCTGGTTAGTGAGCAAAAATCTGCGGCTAATAAAATAGCTTTTTTAGATAAGTTAAAAGAGAAAGGTATAACTTTACATCCAGGTAGTGAATTTACCACCAATGACAGTCCTACTCCAACAACGAAAGAGCATTGTGCTGAATTGGTTTATAAAACTCTCGAAGTGATGCCAAAAGATGTTACAGGCAAATTGAAGAACCTAACATTGTATTTCAGTTCTACCGGTAGAAGAGGTTTGGGAGGAGGATCTACAATTATTTTGCGTTGTCAAAATGTTACCGATTCAGAGTTAGTGGGTGTATTGGTACATGAACTTGGGCATATCAAAGATACGGGACTGATGAAGGGAGACTTCTGGTCTGGTGAAAGTGAATTCAAAGATGGTGGAAAAGCTATTTATAAAAATGACCCTAGTTTAGAATTTTATCGAATCGGTTTTGAAAATGAAAAGAAAATTAAGTCAGGTTCAAGCGCGGATGACTTTGTAACAGGTTATGCAATGACTGATCCATTTGAGGATTTTGCTGAGACTTATAATTTCTATGTTTTACATGGGCATCAATTTAAAGAAATGTCTGAATTAAACACTGCATTAAGCCAAAAATACCAATTTATGAAAGAAGAAGTTTTTGAGGGTAAGGAATTTAAAGACGTTGGAGAAAAAGATTTCGATAGTGATCTTGGGAAAGTTCTCCTAGCAAATCGTGATTATGATTCGACTTTAATTAAATTTAATTTGAAAAAATTTCTTGCAATTTAATTATAAAATCTTATAATTAACTTAACCTAGTTTTTCTTGTTAAGGTAGTTATTTAAATTTTAGTTTCGTAAATCTTTTAGGATATTGAGGCTATTCTAGGGCGTTGGTACTCCTAAAGAGCAATTAGCACCCCCCGCAAGTTCGGGGGGTGTGTTGTATTGTTCTTGCTTTGTCTGACTTTGTTGACTTCAACAATCCAAAACAAGCCGTGTTATCTACACTGTCTTGCTTTGGATTATTTTGTCGCCTAGTCATACTGGCAATAACTAAAATAATTGCTTTGTCTGACTTTGCTGATTGCAACGATCATAGGCAAGCCGTGTTGAAAAATCCGATTGCAATGAAAAATAGCTATGTTAAAATCAGCGGGCAGTGATATACAAAAGCTGTATTGTGGTGTCCATAGCTCAGTTGGTTAGAGCGCCGGGTTGTGGTCCTGGAGGTCGTGGGTTCGAACCCCATTGGACACCCCATTTTCAGAGATAAAATCAAATTGTTAAGCACGACTACTTATTTGGTTTGCCGAAACTTCTAGTATAAGCAAGGCTATCACTGAAAACTATGGGATATCAAAAACAATGCAGAATTGGTGGCTTGTGTCGACCTGTTTGTTGCCAACTAATTGGTATTTTTATTGACTCTATGCTTCGAGTGCAGGATCTGCTTTTTGAAGTTCCTGAGCCAGACCGCGCAGATAGTAAGCAGTAAACTCCTCGATGGCGCCAGGATATTGGTAGACTTCATTTTTCTCCAGAAACTTTTGGAGGGTAAGAGTCATCAATTTATTTACTGGTCCGGTGCTGAACTGCTCGATGGATAGAGTGAATTTGAGTAATTTGGCGCGGCTGTTTAAGGCAGATTTGAAGACTTCTTGTATCCAGATATTAATAATAACCATGAGTTCTGGTGGAATACTGGTACGGTCTGGAGTGATTAAGGCTAGTTCTGGATTACTCTGTCCGGAAAGTAAAAGACCTGCTTTTTGCTGTAATTCTTCGAAATAAAGGAGAATAAGACTGAGGATAAAAACTGCGGGAAAGTTGAGTGCTAGGAGGGTTGAGATATGCTCAAGGAATTCTGTTAAGGCTGAGTTATTTTGTTGAGACTTAATGAAATCCAGCAAAATCTGGGCGAGTTTATCTTCGCTCTGTTTTTGCTTTTGTTCAGAAGCCCGGATCGCTTTGACCTGGGCTGCTGCAACTTTTATTCTTTCTTGGAATTGCCTGAAACTTTCAGGCGTGGAGCCTTGATTTGAGCTCTCGTAACCGCCAAATGACTCCACATCAAACACTAAGCTTTAGTTACGTTTACAAACTTATCTTTGTGAGCTTGACCGTTGTATTTAGTAACTTGTTTTTCAGAAAAACTAACTACTCCGTCAGTTAAAGCGAAAATTGTGTGGTCTTTACCCATAGTTGTATTTTCACCTGGGAAAAACTGAGTACCACGCTGTCTAACAATGATATTTCCTGCTCTTACAGCCTGTCCGCCGTAGATTTTAACGCCGAGTCTTTTTGCGACTGAATCGCGACCGTTTTTGGTAGAACCGGCGGCCTTCTTGGTTGCCATATTCTTTAATATTAAGATTTACTGCCTTTTAAGCGCTGAGATATTAATCAAAAGCGTTACTGATTGCAAGTTACAATTTTTTGTAAATTTAGGCAAGGGAAAACAGTAGTTTTAGTTGATTTTAAGCCCTGCTGGCGTTGTTCAGAAGTAGTTTTTTTGGTATAATATATAGATTTATAAGCAAAAAGTTACCAGAAAATGTCTAAAAAGGACCAACAGATTAATAAGAATGTGCGAAAGGGAGGACTAGAAAGAGTTTTCTTAGCTGTTTTTTTAATTATTGGCTTAATCTTACCAATGAAGGGTCTTTTGTTATTGGCTCAGCAGGTGGAAGACAGTGCTGCCAAATCAATCGAAAAGCAGGTGATCCCAACTGAGGACCTGGTTAAACAAGGCAAAACTGTTAAATTTTTGGACCGTTTAAAGGCTGAAATCAATAGTTCTCAGGATAGCTTGGTGCAAATCAATGATCATATTGGTGAAACTGAGAGTAAAATTATAGTAACTGAAGAAAAAATTGATACTTTGAGTCAGCAATTGGACAATTTAGATGGACAAATAAAGTCGTCTCAAGTTTTGATTGAAAATGTGGAAGCTCAAATTGAACAAAAACAAAGTGAAGTTGATACACTCGCCTATCAGGTAGAACAGAAAAAAGTGGAGATTTCTTTCCAAAAGAAAATGATCATGGAGTATCTCTCTGCTATTTTTAAAGATAATAATGATTTCCAAAATCTCAGCAAAGATGGTGCAGAGTTAAATACGATTAAACTGATACTCAGTGAGGAAACAACTAGCGCTAAGCTGAGAAGTTTACGGTACAGTGAAATTCTAGAAGAAAACGGGCGTAAGATTTTTGAGAAACTTGGAGAAATGATTGATGAGGAAGAACAGGATCAGCAATTAATTGAAATCAAGAAACGCAATTTGATTTTACTTCACGACAAATTGTCTGCAGAGAAAGAAGAATTAGAAATTAAACAAAAGGCTAAAGCTAGCTTGCTTGAACAAACTAAAGGAGAACAAAGCATTTATCAGGAGTTATTGGAAAAAACTAGGCAGCAACAAGAGGATGTGCTAAGCCAGATCGATACTCTTAGAAAAAATCTGACTTATGTTCAGGGTAGAATGAAGGCACTTGGTAAAAATTTTAATCCAGATGATTTTAAGAATCTCTTGGAAACTGGTGACAATAAACATTTGCTGGATTTACTTCTCACTGGCTCAAACACAGAATTCCAGCCACTTTGGCCAGTGAATCCGGCTAGAGGTATATCGGCCTATTATCATGATGCTTCATATGTGAAAGTCTTTGCAATGCAGCATAATGCTATTGACATTCGAGCTTATCAAAACACGCCAATTCGTGCACCAGCAGATGGCGTAGTTTATAAAGCCAAAGATAATGGCTATGGGTATAGTTATATTATCTTGGCTCATGCTGGTGGTTATATGACTTTGTATGGTCACGTCACTGATATTCTTGTTGAGGAAGGTGAGTCAATTAATCAGGGCGATGTCATTGGTTTAAGTGGGGCAACACCTGGAACAAAGGGTGCTGGTCTGTATACAACTGGACCGCATTTGCACTTTGAAGTGTTTAAAGATGGCGTGCACACCGACCCATTGGAGTACTTGAGCCTAGCTTATTTACCTTTGGATACTTTGCCAGAAAAATATTTGGCTAAGGCACTTGGAGATAGACAAAAAGTTCGCCGTATGCCAGCTAAAGTAAAAGTTAAGAATAATACTGAATTAGTTGAGGACGAGACGGTGGTTTCTGTTCAATAGATAAACTATAGCAGCTACTGAGATTTGTAATAATACAGCTACACTAACGGTGGTGATTTTGAGCCAAATAGGATAATTCGGTAAAATGAAATCGACAAAAGTTGGATAGAAGAAATGGGAAGAGTCAGCTGTGAAAATATAAATAAGTCCCGGAAGCATTTGCTGGAAAGAAAGTTTTTTGAGGTGCTTGAAAAGTATAATTGATTGAAGGCCATAAACTGCCACCCAGAACATCGAGCCGACATCATGGAAATTAATCCCCTTCCAACTCATTAATAATGGGAAATAAATTTGTGCCATCAAACCGTAGCTGGCCGTACCTAAAATTACCCAGAAAGTAAGCCAGTTTGGTGTAAGACGGTCGAGATATTTAAGCAAATACCAAATAGTCAGAAGTGGCGGATACAAAGAGCAAATCGAAGTAAGCGGGACCAGATAAATTGGCACTTCTCTAAGCCAAGCAAAGTCAGCAAAAAAACCAAGTATACTCCAGGTCAGATTTAAGAGTATCAATAATTTGAGCTTTTGTTTGGACATTGCTATGCTGGTGGAAATAATCGGGCTCAATTATGGCCAAAACAAAGTTAAGTTACAAGTTGACAAAAAAAGCTCGCGTCGAGGCTATCAAAAACTTGACGACAACTTTGGTGACTTTAGAAAAACGTTATCCAGATGCTCATTGTGAATTGGACCACAACTCCCCTTTTCAATTACTGATTGCCACTATTCTCAGTGCTCAGTGTACTGACAAAAGAGTTAATACAGTAACGCCTGCGCTTTTTGCCAAATATCCTACTGCCTCCAAGCTGGCGAAGGCACCTTTGACGCAACTCGAAAGTTTGGTTAAATCAACTGGTTTTTATAAAAATAAAGCAAAAAATATTAAAGGCGCTGCTCAGAAAATCGTCACTGAATTTAAAGGAAAAGTCCCAGATAAAATGGCTTCACTTTTATTACTGCCAGGAGTGGCCAGAAAGACTGCCAATGTAACTCTCTGGAATTCTTTTGGTAAAAATGAAGGTGTGGTGGTTGATACGCATGTAGGTAGAATTTCGATGCGACTCGGCTGGACCACTGAAAATAATCCGGCCAAAATTGAGAAGGATTTAATGAATATTGTGCCACGAGATAGATGGGGACATTTGTCGCATCTACTAATTTTTCTGGGACGTGATGTCTGCAAAGCGCCCAAGCCTATTTGCGGAAGATGTTCGTTGATCAAGACCTGTTCATGGTATAAAGAAGTAGTTAGTAAGGAAGCGCCGAGCGGAGCGAAGGCGCCTAAAACACATAGTTTAACTTAAAATGTTTATGAATAATTATTTGATACTGGTAAGACATGGTCAGTCAGTGTGGAATCTACAAAATTTATTCACTGGCTGGACTGATGTAGAACTTTCTGAACAAGGTAAAAAAGAAGCTACGGATGCCGGTAAATTATTGGCAAAATACCCATGTGACGTACTTTGGACTTCTGCATTGCGCAGAGCCTGGGACACTCTGGATTTGATTGTGGCAGAGACCGGCTGGAAAGCTCCAATAGTCAAAACGCAGGCTTTGAACGAAAGACATTATGGAGATTTGCAGGGCCTC
>CAUJDC010000013.1 GCA_963169815.1 Patescibacteria group bacterium
AGGAACTGAGTTGAGTCAAGAGTGTCCAATGTATCAGCATCACCACCGGTTGAAGCAATCCATCTTGAGGCAGCAGGATTTGTATCCTGACAGATGTATTCTTTATTTGCCGTTAAAGTTTGAGCACCGTTCACACCAGAGATGTTAGAAGAACCAACAAAGATTTTTTTACCTCTATCAGTTGAAGCCGCGCAGGTAGGCACGTCTGCTAGAACTGTAACGTTTTGTACTCTAGCATTTACCAATTGATTAGATTGCATATCCAAGTCATTTGACAATTGGAATTGGCCATTGGTGATATTGAATCTGAGATATCTTGATCCAGCACTACCAAAATTCAAAGTAATGTTGCCAGTAGAAGTATCGTCATAGTCGATGTAATACTGATCATCAGTAGTTACACCAGATGTGTTTGCACCGTCATAAAGCACCTCAGCTTGCGCAATCCCAGTGCTAACCAGGAACGTTAACAGAAGAGATGCCCGAAGCGCTTTCAATAAACTGAATGTTTTATTCATAATGTATATGTTTATTTTTTCTCATTATTATATCATCATTTTGACACTTTTCCAAAACACTATCAAAAGTAAAATTCACAGAACTATTGACATAAAGTCAAAAAGGAGGAGAATCCTTCAGTTCTAGGATTTTACTCAGAATTATCTGAGCCTTATGCCTAGAAGAACCTCGAAAGCACGATGAAGCATCTTCTGATCAGTCTGCTGGCTATTACGGCTAGCGTAATCAGTTCTGCCTTCCCCGCCCAAGCCCAAACGGCGCCTGCGGCAATGGCTACCAAACACATCAACCCTCAACCTGCTACTCCCTCGCTCGGTGAGTTCAATCCCTTCGCTGTGGTCGAAGCCTATTACGCCTGGAACTTCAACCGTCCGGCGAACGGCCTCAACAACGACCATGCGACCGATTCCAGTCGCCACAATAGCTTTACCGTGGGCAACTTTGCCCTCGGTGGACTGTGGAAGAAGGAAGCGCTCTCCGGCAAGGTCGTCCTGATGTTCCCGCAAACTCCGCATACCGTCTACCCGACGGATCCGGTCAGTTCCGGCAAACCCGGACTCGCCGACGCTTCCACCTGGAAATACGTCCAGGAAGCCTGGTTGGCCTACAAGGCCCCGGTGCTGGCTGGGTTGACCATCTCGACCGGCCTGTTCCGTAGCTCTTTCACACAGGAGAAAACTTTCGTCAAGGACAACTGGAACCTCAGTCGCGGTCTATCCTTCTTCGGCACCCGCATGTATTACGTGGGTGTTCGCGCCCGTCTGCAGTTCGACGAGCACTGGTCTTTTACTCTCTCCGGCCTCAACGGCTGGAACGGAGTGATCGACAACAATGAGGGCAAGACCATCGATGGTCAGCTGCTCTACGAACAGAAGAACAAGCTCACGATCTCCTTCCAGTACATGGGGGGGCCGGAGCGCGCCAGGGATGCTCCCGAAGGGGACGATTCTTGGCGGCACGCCTTCGATGCCTGGGGCAAGCTTGCCCTTGGCAAGCGCATCTGGCTGGGTCTCGGCTTGAACGGTGGACTCGAAGAGAACAATTTCGGCCGCTCCGGCTGGTACTCAGGAGCGCTCTACTCGCAGGCCCAGCTCTGGCGGCAGGATGACAGTCCCAACAAGGGCTTCTATCTGGCCACCCGCGTCGAGGGGTTTCACGAAGACGTGGCATCGAACAGCAAGGGCAAGGCCACACCGATCTTCTGGCCAGACCCGGCCAAAAGCAGCCTCGCTTCTTTCACGGGTACCGCCGAGTACAAGCCGATGGAGCTGGTCTCCTTCCGTCTCGAAGGTCGCTACGATCACGGCGACCACGACATATTCTACGGCAAAAAGTCGCCCAAGGACGACAAAGGCGGGTACAAGCCCGACCAGCGCGATCAGTTCTTGATGATGCTCGGAGCCACTGCCTGGTGGCAATGATGTCTCTTTCTTAGCTTACGCTCAGTCAACTTAAGTTGTGCGAATACGTACTCGTTCAAACCCCCTCTGGGAAACCAGAGGGGGAAAACTTAATATTCTTTACATTTAGCCAATTCCGCCTCCGGCGATATTGGTTAGTTGAATAATTGGTAACATAATTGCTGCGACTAGTCCTCCAACAGTAATACCTACTACTACTATAATCAACGGTTCCATAACTTTAGTTAAAGCAGTTACTGCATTGGATACTTCTTCATCATAGAACTCACCGATTTTTTGCGTAACATTTTCTAGCTGAGCTGTTTGTTCACCTACTTCAATCATATTTACTAACATTGATGGGAAAAGTTTGGAATTGGAGAGGTTTTCGGCCATTGGAATACCACTTTTCATGTCTTCAGCAGTCAACAAAAATCTTTTACGATAAACTTCATTTCCCACTGCTACCGCCACGATTTCCATAGCCTTGATAATTGGCACGCCAGAAGAAAGTAAATTACCAAATGAATAAGCAAACTTTGATAATGTCGATTTTTTCACCAGATTTCCAAATACTGGAATACTCAGTAAGAATAAATCCCAGTAATAGCGCCCAGATTTAGAATTTTTCCAGGAAATAATCGCTGAAACACTGCCGATTATTACCAAAAATATTGCCCACCAGTAAGCCAAAGTGAAGTTACTCGTGTCAATCAAAAGCTGCGTAACAGCAGGTAATTTTTGACCACTTTGAGTAAATAGATCAGCAATTTGTGGAATTACCAGCACCATCATCAAGAAAATTACCACGATCATCAGGGCGATAATAGCTATCGGATAAACCATTGCACCTTTAACTTTACCAACAATTGAAGCAGACTTCTCCATTTCTGAAGCTAAATTACGCAAGGTTTGATTTAATTGACCAGAGGCTTCGCCAGCTTGAATCGCACCCACTTGAGCTTGAGAAAACACTTCCGGATATTTCAACATTGATTGTGAAAAACTGCTACCTGTTTCAATTTGATGAGCCAGATCAAACAGTACTCTTTGTAATTTTATGTTTTTCTCAGATTGAACTCCCAAAATATTTAAAGACTTAACCAGAGGCATACCTGCATTAATCATAGTTGCTAGTAGGCGATAGCTAACAGCAATTTCCTTCACAGTTATTTTACTGTGATCAATCATGTAGTCATTTAGTTTGGTAAAACTGTCCAACAAACTATTTCCAGTATACTTTGACTGTAAACCTTTTTTCGCCAAGAAGATTTTTTGATTGGTGGCATTTTTATCCAAACCAATATTCATAATAAAACCGGGCACAGTTTGGTCTTCACCTTTATTAAGGAGACTTTTATCTGCTTTTTTTTCCGCACCTACCTTGAATGTTTCTGATTCAAGATCTTCGTAAAACCCTTTTGTCTGTCTCTCAGCCATGGTTTTTTATTTATAATTCCATTTTCTTGGCTACACGATAAATTTCTTCGAGTGATGTGATTCCCTGCATTGCTTTGATCACACCATCCTGTTCCAAAGTCACCATCCCGCTTTTCATAGCAGTTTTTTCAATATCCAAAGCAGAATCTTTATCCAAAATCATTCTACGAATCTGATTATTCATGCGCATAATTTCATAGAGACCAACACGACCTTTATAACCGATGCCATCACATTCTGGACAGCCATGTTCACTTTCTTTGAAGAAGTTTGGTTTGGCTGTTTGTTCTTCAGTAACTATTCCTGGCACTCCCAGATTATCAATAGCCATTTTGAGTCTGCGTTGCTCATTTTCATCAGGAGTATGAGGAACTTTACATGCCTGGCAAAGTTTTCTAACCAGACGTTGGGCAATAATCAATTCAATAGTCGAAGCCATCAGAAACGGCGCGACTCCCAAGTTATCAATACGTGTCAATGTTTCAATCGCGCTATTAGTATGGATAGTGGATAGTACAAGGTGGCCTGTCAATGATGCTTCAATGGCAGTTTGAATAGTTTCATGGTCACGAATTTCCCCCACCATGATAATATCCGGATCCTGACGAAGTGCAGTACGTAGACCAGAAGCGAAGGTGTAATCAATGTCGGCATGCACCTGACTTTGATTGAGACCATCGATCTGAATTTCCACCGGGTCTTCAATAGTCAAAATGTTTACATCAATATTATTGAGACGGTTTAAGCAGGAATACATAGTAGTAGTCTTACCTGAACCAGTTGGCCCTGTGGTTAGAATAATTCCATTTGGTAGATCAAGCGCTTCAGTCAGCAGTTGGAAATTATGTGGATCAAGACCAAGTTCTGGCAAATCAGGAATCTTGCGAGACTTGTCCTGAATACGCATTACGATCTTTTCACCATTTACTGTTGGAAGTGTTGATACACGAAGATCCATTTCACGATTATCCTTCGTAGTTACGGCACAACGACCATCTTGAGGAATACGCTGTTCATCAATTTTCAAATTAGACATGATTTTCACTCTCGAAACAACAGCCGGATGAATATTTAATGGATATTCAACAATCTGTCTGAGCACACCATCTATTCTATAGCGCAATCTCACCGTGTAAGTTTCTGGCTCAATATGAATATCTGATGAGCGCAAATCCAAAGCATAACTAATAATATTCAAAACCATCTGAGGAATATTTCCGCTCAAAATACCTTCCTGAAGCTGTTTGAGCTTCGGATTCTGTTCGGCCGCCGCTTCTTGTGGAGCAGTCCTGCCGACAACTGATTGTGTATTTTGTTCGTCCATTTTTATTTTACAGAGCGCTTATTGCTGAACAGCGTCTACAGGTTTTTGATAAAAAGCATTAAGGTTCATTGTAGCTGTAATGCTACGATCTTCTGGTAAAGCAGTTGCAGTTGAACCAGTACCATCTGAAATTACTGCGCCATTTTCATCATAAGCTACAGCATTGTAGTTGGTATTTTCATAACTGAGATTAAAAGTGTCTATATCTAATAGACGAGTTTTATTATTTAAATCGCCGCTATTTTCAACGTAATTCAAGAATTCTTTTAAACCAGCTTCATTGCCTGAGAAAGTCATTGAGAAAGGCAAAGTTCCATAATCTTGGTCAGCCTTAACCACTGGCGGATTGAAGCGCAAATCACTGAGGAACATTGAGTTCAAGCCAGTATTAGTATTCAAGAAATATTTATCCAATTCTCTGGCTAAGTTGGTGAAGTCTTCGCCACTTGGCATGATCTTTTCAATTGAATCATTTAAACCAGAGTTTTGTGTGTCTAAAGTTTTCTTCAATTCCAAATAATCTTTTTTGGATTTATCAGCACTTCCTTTTAATTGAGAAATCAAAATATTTTCCTGATCAAAGGCAGCTTTGGTAGCTTGATATTCAGTGTAATGCATATAGCCAAAGTATCCACCAACAATCAATATTGCCAGAGTCAGCAGAGCGTATTGTACAATACTGCTTTTTAATTTTCTTTTTGTAACTAATTGATTTTGCATAGTTTATTTGTGTTTAACTGGAACTTTGATAGTCGCAACTTTTGCCGCGTTTAAGTCAGCAATTGGGGCATTCTGTTTTGAGAAAGCGCCTTTTTCAATAGACATATCAATTTTGAAACTCATGGAGTATGCCATAACATTAGTTGCAGGATCAGCAGTTCTGCTAACCGGGAATGATCTGAGTGTTACATCAGTAAATTCTGGTGAAGCTTCGAATGCTTCAATCAAGAAAGTCATTACTTCGCGATTTGTTCCACTGGCAGTTGTATTTACACCACTTATCGAAACATGATTATTGGTTGTATTAAACTCAAAGCTGGAATAATCCATCTTACTGGCATTGGAAGAACCAAGGCCACTGTTATGATCACTATTCACTTTATTGGTAATTTTTTGAATTCTATCCATCACCTCAGAGAGTTTAATACGGCCGTTTCTGAGATTAGTGATTGTAGCAAGGTTTACCTTTGTTGAAGCCAATAAATTGTCAACATATTGGCGGAAAGTCTGCTTCTGTACTGGGTCATCTCCATTAGCAAATTCATCTGCTTCAATTTGGAAAGCATCAACAGTTTGAGCCTGAAGATTGCTGATCAGTTTAGAATTACCCACCAATTTCAAAGCATTATCATAAAAATTCAATTCCTGTTCCACTGTGTCAGTATTTTCATTTCCAGATGCAGTTTTAATGGCCTGTTTTTCATTGAGAATCGAAGTACGCAATTGTCTCTGGAATTCAGCTTCTTCGCTAACTGGAGCGGCATCAGTTTCTTCACCACGAGTTTTAAAAGTAGTTACTGCAACAGGTTGAGTCAAATTTTGTTTTGCACCTGCCAGTAAATCAGGAAGACGAGTCTGGGCTTCTGTGATCACGCTGGTAATAGCAGCTTTGTCAGTTTCTGCTCCAGATGCGGCTAAATTTACAACTCCATCAATGAAGCGAGTTGATTCATAGCCGAATTGATTCAAATAAAGTTGGCCAGTCAAATAGCGGTACTTGTTTAAATCTGTTTGTACTCCCCGCAAGCTCTCATTGAGATTAAATAAATCATTTCTAAGATTTGAGTCAAAATTGTAGCTAAACAAACCGAAAGCATTGATACCTGGACTGAGCTGAAAATAGAGAAATGCATTAACACCAATCATGACCATTGCTGAAGCAAAAGCCATAAATTGCATTAAGAGTTTCTTCTTTTTGAGCTTCAATTCAGTTTCCTGTTCTATCGTTTTCTCCAGAATTGTCGATTTCTTACCCAGTAGATCTTCAATTTTTGGTTGCTCAATTTTGGCTTTCTGACTAGCGATATTTTCCATCAATTTGCTAGTGCCGGCTTTCTCTTGCAAAGCATTGCTGGAGAAAAACTCACTTTTATCAGCTTTTTCCAAATCAGATTTTTTAATCTCCAAATTCAGTACTGGTGCCTTACTTTCAGCTGGTTTCGCCGTGCCGCTATTTAGTTTTGCGACGGGAGCGGGTTGTGGAGTGACAGGGGGACTAGGAAGTTTAGGCGCAAAATTAATTGATACTGAATCTTGGTTTTCTGGCTTCTTTGGCACATTATCCTGTGGTTGGCCACCATCTAGCTTTATTGGATCCATGGGACTTATGTTTATTTAATCCCTCTATTATAGCAAAAAATGACCAAAAACGAAAGCCCAGACACCAAAGCGTCAATGATACGGTTTGGAATAATTTGAAACGAGTTTTCCAAGGAAACAAGAAAAAATCCTGATGCATGTTATATTGCGTGAAACAAATTATTATCAGCAGTACAAAAAGATGAAAATAAAAAAAAGTCCGCAGTGTACTTGTGGTACATGAGGACTTTTTTTACTGAAACCGACGCGGTAATGCGCTGTTAGAATTTATTTCAATTCAACAGTAGCACCAGCTTCTTCCAATTTCTTTTTCATATCTTCAGCTTCTGCTCTAGCAACACCTTCTTTAAGAGGTTTTGGAGCACCGTCTACGAGATCTTTAGCTTCTTTGAGGCCAAGACCAGTGAGTTCACGAACAACCTTGATTACACCAATCTTTTGAGCACCACCGCTAACTAGAACAACGTTTACAGTTGAAGATTCTTCAGCGGCACTGCCAGCGGCAGCTCCACCAGCAACCATCATCATAGGAGCAGCAGCAGATACACCGAATTTTTCTTCCATAGCTTTGACCAAATTAGCCAAATCCATTACTGAGAGGCCTTCTACCATCTCAATAATCTTCTCAGCATCTTTGCTTAAGTTAATTTCTGACATTTGAGTAAATAGTTAAATAAATTAGTAAATGAACGATTAAGCTGCCGGAGCATCAGCCGGAGTGCTCGACGTGCCACTATTTAGTGACGTGGCCGGAATGACTGGAGCTTCAGCAACTGGAGCGCTCTCAGTAACAGCCGGAGCTGCTGCTGGAGTATCAGATGTAGACGACTTCTTGTCGTGTAAACCTTTGAGTACCATATAGAATCCAGATACTGGACCCTTGATTGCACGAACCAAACGAGCCAACAATTCCTGTTTTGAAGGAAGAGAAGCAAGCTCCATGGCTTCCGCCTTGCTCAGTAATTTGCCTTCCATGATACCACCAGTGAGAACAACTTTGTTGTCTACTGTTGCACCAAAATCTTTAACAATTTTTGATGGGAGAATCATGTCTTGATAACCGATAACTGCCGCAATAGGACCAGGTAAAACCTCATCAGTAACTTCAGGGAGGTTCTGGTTTTTGGCAGCGAGTTTCATCAAGGTTTTCTTGGCTACCACAAAATCTACTCCATTTTCACGGAGCTTTTTGCGTAGAGCAGAAACATCCTTAACGGTTAAACCTTTGTTTTCAGCAAAGTACACAGCTTGAGCCTTGGAAAATTTATCTTCCAATTTCTTCAGGATTTGGCCTTTTTTATCTTTTGTAATTGCCATTGTTTTGGACCAAAAATAAAATAAAAACTCAACTTTGCCGAAGACAGTTGAGTGCAATTGATACAAACTAAACCACTCTGCAGTGCAGGTGATAAGCCGATATTTGCGTCTCGGTAGGGGGTGATTACGGCACGACCTATCCGTGCCTACCTACTGTCTTTGACGAGCGGATTCTAGCTGATTTAAGGCTATAGTCAAGCGGATTTTCATCTAATCCAGCGATCGGCAGGTAATTGTATATGTCCTCAATATCTTGATATTCCCTAATTTTCCAGCAGGTCATAATCTCATCATGAAATTTTGTGATAATCTTGGAAGGTCGACCACTCTCTAATAAAGTTTGCCAAACAATGGCTTCTACCAGCTCAGACAATTTTGAAGAAGGTAGGATAAATTTTCTGCCGAATTCAACCAGCACATGATGAATTATTCTCACCACCCCTGGCCAACTTTGTTTTACTGAAAATGGCTGCCCTGGAGGTTTCTCCAACTCATGGATTGTTTCAAAGTCTATCTCTTCTCCATGTATACTAATATTTCTGGCGTGAACTATGGCATTCACACTAACAAGCTGTTTACCCGCTGCCATGCATAAAGAGTTATTTCTGATAATGTCAGACACCACTGCCAGAAAATATTCACGCAAGTTACCATAATCTTCTTCGAGTTGATCTAGTAGTAGTTTTAGACTTTTATCTTTCCTCATTACTTTTAAGTTCAGTAAGTCCAGCACTCGGAGATTACTACGCATCGCTCTAACCAAAATCACCGGGTTGTATTTTTGATGTATAACGCCAACGTCTTTCAAGGTTTCCAGGCTCCTTACTCCACCATCTGGATTTGGTAATTCTAAAATACGATAAATACCGAGTACCGTCTGCATTGTAATGCCAAGCTCCTGATAAGATTCAGAAAAAAGTGTCTCTAACTTCGCTTCATTTTCAGACATTAGTCCTCTGATATCTCTAATGAATCTTCTCCTGTCCAGTGTTTTTAACCAGTAAGTCCAACAGGCCTGCAATTGTGTATCATCACTATTTCTAATTTTATGCTCAAAAATCCTTTTCACGTAAGCTGTTGCACCCATCCCCTTGAAAGTGATCACCTTTGCCATTCCATCAATATTGACAGATTGATCTGCTTCCAAAACACGCCCACATTCTAGTGGAGAAGCCATTACTTTGATCGCCGCTTTTTCCTCTTTAGTAAGTTTTTTGATAATTTCAGGAGGAATGATAAAGCGCATCCCTTCAGTAATAGTTTCTCTTAATTCTCTAGAAATATCCAAAATAGGGGATTCATAAGCTTTCTCAACTGCAACAGGAACGGTTGCTTCTATATTCAGATAACCACTGCCGGCAAAAACAGAGTTTAATCTTTTGTTTGTACTCTTGAGCATCTTTCTGTAGAAAATAAGAACATAGTTTATGACAAATCCCTTTTAAGTCAACTGTTGCTATCAACCACACTCAAAATTCAGGCCCAAGATTTGCTCAAACAAATCAAGGAATTTCAGGAAAACTCTGCCCAAGCAGGTCTCATTCCACTTATCTCCATCATTGGCCCAACCGCTTCTGGTAAAACCGCCGTGGCTATTGTTTTAGCGAAGCTCCTCAATGGAGAAGTTATTTCTGCTGACTCGCGCCAAATTTATCGTCAAATGAATATCGGCACAGCCAAAGCCACTCCTGCCGAACAGGCCGCAGCTAAGCATCATTTAATCGATATTGCTGATCCTGACCAAACTATCAGCCTCTCAGCATATCAAAAACAAGCCACCACCATTATCAAAAAAATTCACACAGACCGTTATCAGCCAATTCTTGCAGGAGGAACAGGGCTTTATGTCAGCGCAGTTACTGAAAATTATCAACTTCCTGAGTCCAAGCCCGATCCAGAATTACGAGCCGAACTTGAGAATTTCGCCGCCACTTACGGCGCTGAAGCTCTTCATCAAGAGCTCCTGGCTCAAGATCCAGAATCAGCCGCGCGCATCCACCCCAATAATCTTCGCTACGTCATCCGCGCCCTGGAAATAGTCAGCCAAACCAATCGTCCCAAGTCCGATCAACGCGCGCCTTCTGAATTCGCCTCATTCTTTATTACAGTCGAATGGCCTCGCGACCAGCTTTATCAGAGAATTAATCAACGTATTGATCAACAAATGGAAGAGGGGCTGCTCGAAGAAACTCGTCTATTACTGGGCAAATATCCGGCTGATTTACCATCACTTAGCTCGCTTGGCTATCAGGAATTAGGACAATACATTCGTGGAGAAATCCCCATGGAAAAGGCTTTGGAAGACTTCAAGCAAAACACTCGTAACTTTGCCAAGAGACAATTAACTTGGTTTCGCAAATATCGCCATGTATACTCCATTGACGGGGCAACCCTTTCTGATTTTATAGCTGAGCTAAACAAGTTTAAATCGTAGCCATTATGACTACCCTAAATAATCAAAAATCTTTGCTTGGAAAAGTTTGGAAACTGCGTCCACAAAACTCAGGTTTAAACATGTTCCAAAATATCCTCAAAAACCGTGGCATTGATGGTACTGACAATGTTAACGCTTACCTTAATCCCAATTACAAAAAAGGCTTTCACAATCCTTTTTTGATGAAGAATATGGATAGAGCGATTGAACGTCTGAATCGCGCCATCGACAATCAGGAACGCATAGTGATTTTCGGAGATTATGATGTTGATGGAATCAGCGGCACTGCTGTTCTTTACAATGCTTTGGCGCTTTGTGGAGCCAATCTTTCTTATCGCTTACCACATCGTCTCAATGATGGTTATGGCATCAATATGAAATTCATTGAAGAGTTTAAACAGATCAATCTAAAAGTCCTGATCACAGTTGATTGCGGTATTTCCTGTCGAGAACAAATCAATAAAGCTGCTGAATACGGCGTTGATGTGATTATCACCGACCATCACACTATACCTGAACAAATCCCCGAAGGTGCCTATGCCATTCTTCATCCAAAACAAACGGATTGTCCTTATCCATTCAAAGGCCTAACTGGAGCTGGAGTCGCTTATAAACTGGCTTCTGCATTAATCACTGCTCGCTTTGAAGGTCCTGAACGCGATAGAATCCTTTTTTCTCTGTTAGATTTAGCCAGCCTTGGGACTGTGGCTGATATCGGTCCATTATTGGATGAAAATCGTATTATAGTTAAATATGGCTTGGAGGCCATGCAAAATTCCAATTGGCCTGGTCTAAAAATGCTCATGGAATCAGCAGGTATTGAGCCTAAACAGAAGGTAGAAGTTACTGATATCGGTTTCAAAATTGGCCCTCGTATTAACGCGGCCGGCCGCATTGATCACCCTTATTTCGCTTTACAAATGCTCTTGCATCAGGGGGACCAAATTGAGGGCCGTCAAAAAGCCGCCTATCTGGAAAAACTCAATCTCGAACGTCAGCAAATGGTTCAAAAAGCTCTTGAAGAAGCAGAACTCAAGTACGCAGAAAAGCCTGAATATCAAAAGGTTTTCATCGCCTGGAGCTCAGAATGGCATGTCGGTATTCTCGGACTAATTTGCAGTAAAATCATGGAAAAGCACAATCTTCCTACCATTATTTTGCAGGAGCATCCTGATCATTTAGTTGCTTCTTTCCGTTCCACTGAGAATTTCAATGCCGTTGATGCCCTCAATCATGTCAAAGACTATCTTGAGCACTATGGCGGTCATGCTCAGGCTGCTGGTTTTAGTATCAAAAAGGAAAATCTTCCAGCTTTCATCGAACACCTCACCAATTATGCTGCCGATGTTTTGGAAACTCACCGTTTTGAGCAGGAGTTAGCCATCGACGCTGAAATTGAAAAGTCCGATATTAATGATAATTTCATTCGTTTGCTTTCCCAAATGGAACCATTTGGAGTCGGGAATTCCAAACCAATTTTTCTGGTCAAAAATGTCGTGCTTGAGGATTTGAAAGCCGTTGGTAAAGAAAAAAATCATCTCCATTTCCAGGCTAATACTGGCACAGGTCGTTTCTCTTCAATTGCCTTTAAAATGAGTAAATATCTGCCTCAACTAGCCGACATGAAAGCGGCAGATTTGGCTTGTCACCTTGAAAAAAATATCTTCAATGGACGCGAGCATATTCAATTTCAAATTCTTGATATAACACCGATTGTCTGAATCCACCATAGACGCTTTGACAAGTCAATTTTTGTAATATTTCCGTTCTTTTTTAGTTAAACCTCTTGATTGGATCAGAAAAAAGTCAATTTGTTGACAAAACTAGCAAATTAGTTTAATTTACGTCCTATTTTAACTTAGTACCACCATGTCATTTAGTTCAAGACCTCCAGAGTCATTAAAGTCAATTTCGAATCTGCAAAATCAGTTACGATTACTGGTTAGAGATTTAACTCCACAGAAAGTCGAATCTGGTGATCCTGTTCAATATCCTTCCGTACAAGCACTCTCTGAATTGTATCAAGCTATTGAAGTTTGCAATGCAAATGAACAAAATATCGAATTGGCGTCGAATGTTACTAAAAAACTCAGAGGAGTAGTTTCAGCTGTGTTTATGGATGTGGAAAAATTCGCCAAAGAAGGCAAACGTGGCTACGCCATGAGATTGATTAATGCTTTGGCAGATTCAATTCCTGATATTGAAGCTGAGCTTTCAACTCGTCAAATCCATTACACTTTACTCGACGTGATTGGTTCTGACCCAGCTGCCGAAGGATTATTCAGCAATACTATACATACCCTGACCAGTTTTTATTATCAGACCAGCAAAAACGATGCTTATTTCACCAAAGATACGATCAAGCCAATACCACGCACTAATGGCGGGCCACAACGTCAACTTAAAACTGAATTGGGTATGGGAAAACCTGAACAAGCAGCCATTGAAGAAGCTCAGGCAACTGCTCGAGTTGAAGCAGCCAAATTAACAGGATTGCGTCCAAGCAAATTACCAGATGCCAAAGCACTTGGTATATTCAGTGCCGACGATGAGCCAACTTCTACCGAAAATGAAGAACCAGCACCAGTATCTGCGCCTCAAGACGATGCTGAAGACGGTAAGGATCCGGAAATAACTAATGTATTTTTGAATCCAATTGGTTTGCTTGGTAAAATAGCTCAAAATCAAGATAGTCAGCCCACTGTAAGTGAAAAACGACATTCAACGGTTCCAATGGCTACTGTTTATTCAGCGCGCGATATGCAAGAGGCTGTAGACTTTGCATTGCAAAATGGAGGTAATGCTTTTGCAATTACGGGAAATCATCCCGATTACAAAGAAAAAGTTAAAAAGCCAGAACAGGCCGTTTCACCACTACCTGAACCACCTTCATTTAAAGTAGATCCACTTCCACCAATTATTGCTGAACCAGATCAATATCCGAGTGGCGTCGGCCCAACATCATTACCTGGAGGCCGTCCAGTTCCGCTTACGCCATTACCAATCCCAACTGGCCTTACTCTGCCTTCAAGTTATTTGCCTAAAGTTCCAGAAAAGAGTTCTTCAAATGGCAAAATTATAGTTAGAGATGTAACAGCATCTAGAAATAACAGTGAGAAATCAAAGAAGCCATTGATCACTAGAATGCGTGCCGTAATAGCTGCTTCAGTGATGAGCATGCTTGGTTTGGGAGCAGTCGCCAGTGCAGTTGGGAGAAGTAATACTGAGCCTAAACTAGGTTCTGCGAGTAGTGTTCAACTGGGCAATACTTCTTCACCAAAACCTCCAGAACCTAAAAAAGAGGTTGCTCCAGAGAAAAAAGAAGTCAGAGCAGAAACCGGTTTTTATCGTATGGATACAAGTTATGCAGGTTACCAAAATTATTTGGCTAAATACAAGAAATCCAGTGGTTTAATCCAGAATGTTAAAAATTTCTCTGAAGAAGTTCGAGTTATTTACCGCCAAGATCCAGTCGAAGTGAAAAAACTACGTAATGAAGGAAAACTGGTTATGACTGGTGCTGAAACTGAAGAAGAACAGAAATTAATTATGTTTGAAGGTCTGATTCAGGTGTCTGCAAGAAAACATTACGGTAAAAATAATGCTGTTAAAGACTATTTCGAAAATGCTGGTAGAGCTTTAGCAAATTACAAAAAGACTGGCGTTTGGGACAGTATGGCTATTGGTTATGGTTCAAAAGAGCTGTATCAAATTGTCGGTAAGCCTCTCAAATTCAAAGATAATCCTAATGTTGCGGGCTATACTTTTGATAATAATCCAGAGTCAAATCTGGCTCTCAACAGAATCAAAACCTCTGCACCAACATACTATAAACTCTTGATTAAGGCGGGTGATGAAATTAAAGCCGAAACAGACCCTAGCAAATTTTCAAGATTTGACGATCCGACTGCTATCAAAAAATTTACATGTGATCGCATTGTCGCCGTGGCTAAAACCTACAAGAATGCCGATGTAGAAAGTGGCGTCGCCTACATGAATGGTCAATGGTGTAAGCCCAATGATACCAATCCTGATAATTACCTCAGTCAAGTAGTACAAAAAACCATCCCTAAACCTGTCGCCAATCAGCCTGCTTCAGCAGTTCAGCCTCTGGCACAGCCAAATCAGCCAGCACCTCAGGGAACTTTCCTACCTAACATTGCACCGTTACAGGCTCAACCTCTTAGCGTTCCAGTTGAAGCTCCAAAGGCCAAGCCAGGTTTCTGGAATAAGTTGAAATCAATTTTCAGTTCTGAACAAAAATCTACGGAACAGAAGCCACCTGCTAAGCCAATAATGCCCCAACAGAAACCAGTATCAAGCTCAATTTTAGGTAGCATCAGTACTAATGATGTTGAGTTAGCGGCAAAAGCAAGAAAGTTCCGCAGACTTTCTTAGTCTTCTTCTCCAATCCGGGTTTTGTCAAAAGACCAATCTATGTTATAATTCATAGATTGGTTTATTTGAACTGTTTTAATAATTAAGCAAAGGATAAGACTTGCAAATACAGATGAATCAATTTATAAAAATTACTTATCAAGAACTCTAAACATCTTTCTTGAAAAACATTGAAAAACAAATTCTTGGGCTAATTGAAAACGCCAAAAGCATTCTGATTATGCCTTCTAGTCCGCCAGATGGTGATTCTCTGGGTTGTGCAGTAGCCATGTACTTGGCACTACGTCAGTTGGGAAAAAATGTAACTGTAGTTTGCGCGGATCCAGTGCCAGATGTTTTTCAATTCTTGCCAATGATCAGTACTATTACCAATGAATTTACTCCAACTCCAGATTTCATCATCACTCTCGACACAGAAAATGGCGAACTCGGCGCTATTCAGAGCAAAGTAGAAGAAAGCAAAATTAACATTATCTTGACTGCCAAAAAAGGGCGTTTCAGCGCTGAAAATGTCAGCTTCAGTCA
The DNA here is from genome assembly GCA_963169815.1 of Patescibacteria group bacterium. Taxonomy (GTDB): domain Bacteria; phylum Patescibacteriota; class Gracilibacteria; order UBA1369; family UBA1369; genus JADLFY01. The sequence goes on from CAUJDC010000013.1 coordinate 15,677, forward strand.
CGGTGAAAGTCGCTACGATTTGATTATTACTGTTGATACAGCAGCTCTTCAGCAACTTGGTAGATTTTATGAAGACAATGTCCCACTATTTACTGAAATTCCTGTAGTAAATATTGATCATCACGCAACCAATGACCAATTCGGCCGCATCAATCATGTTGATGTGATGAGCTCTTCCACAGCTGAACTTGTCCTTGGTTTACTCGAATCTTTTGAGCAGCATTATGGCAAAGAATTAATCAATGAAGATATTGCCACTCTGCTTTTAGCCGGTGTGATTACCGATACGGGCTCATTCCAGAATTCTAATACCAATCCAAAATCTTTTTCTAATTCAGCCAAGTTGATCAAGAGGGGAGCGCATCAACAAGAAATTATTCAGCATGTTTATAAAACCAAACATCTCTCTACCCTTCGTCTCTGGGGGCGCATTTTGAGTAATATCCATATTGAAAAGCCCTACAAATTCCTCTGGTCTATCATCACTCGTAAAGATTTAGCTGATACAGGTAGTCGCGCAGATGAAACAGGCTCCATCGTCGACGAATTGATGTCCAATGCTCCAGACACTGATATCGTCTTGTTACTCAAAGAGCGTGAAGATGGCTTGCTCACTGGTAGTATGCGTACGCTTACTGACGGTGTAGATGCTAGTGAAATTGCCGCTTTCTTTGGTGGCGGCGGTCATGCCAAGGCTGCTGGTTTTAGAATCAAAGATGGAACTTTTGCCAAAGATGGTCACAAGATTATTGCCAAGATCAAAGAGTATCAAACCAACCGTCTCAATTTAACTCAAGAGGAAAATTTCCAACAAATCAATAATCAACAAATCAAAGCCCCAATAGAATCTCCTAAAAAAACTGAGGTTAAAGAAAAGTCAGAGCACAAAGAAAGTCACCATACCATTTCCAAGAAAAGCACTGAGCCTAAAAACCTGGAGCCAGGAGCTCGTTATAAATTCGAAGACTAATTTGATTTCAAAGGTAGTGTCAGACGGATATTCTCTTTTGTTGTGATAGCCTGAGCGTTGGTATTAGGACTTTCTGGTGGAGGAGCGTCCGGTCCATTATCCAATGAGGGAGGAGTATCTGGTCCTTTAGAAGCAGGCTCACCATGGCTCACCACAGGCGTTTTATCTGTAGCCTTATCGATATTTTCAATTTTTACATCAGCCTGACAGGCTGAAAGTATTAAAGTCGTTAGAAATAGTGTTGTCAGTGATAATTTCTTCATAAATTTTCTTAAAAAGAACTAATTTTATCTTCTTTACTCGCCAAAATTGTCGCAGCATTACGGTCAATTTTCAATGTTAAATTAAGGGCTGCGCTGAAATAATAATCCACCGGTCCAGTTCCAATACCAATGCTGTCAGTTTCAAATAGCTGTTCATCAGTCAGTAAACTCAATGCTTCCGTGGCCTTGCCATTTACCAAAACCATTTTTAATATTTGTTCCTTCAAGTCAGCTGTACTTCCGCTAGTGGCGCTAGTTGTAGTAGTTGCAGCCGCACTTGCTATTAGACAATTTTCAGTTCCATTTTCAGGTCCAGCCGAACTTCTTACGCTACCAATCATATAACGAATTTCTTCCTTCAATTGTGCAGACAAACTGCCATCTCCAACTTGCGCGTAAACTATCACAATGCTGCCATCTGGCATTTGGAAGTAGCTATCCTGTAAGCCAGTCTGCTCAATGTAAATCGATGCGTAAGGCATACTGTTTAGAGTAATAACCTGCTTATTGGCATCCTGACCATACTCAAGCGTTGATAGATATTTATCCAGAGTTAATTTCTGGCTATTCTCATCACGCGCTACCACAATCACCGCGCTATTTGGATAAACTCTGGCGAAACTCACTTGTCCATTTGGGACATCTTTCTTCCAGAAAATCATCTGGTCACTTGCTGGCACCTTTTCCCAAGTGAAAGGATATTTAATCTTATAACCTTCATTATAATTATTACAGCTATTCCAGCCAGCACTCATTGGGTATTTATCCAATTTATTCTGTTCAACATAAATCGCTCTAAAAATTGCCTCGGCAAACTCGACACGAGACATTTTTCTTTCTGGCATATAGCTATTGTCGCTCCGTCCTTCAATTAGCTGTCTATTCTTGGCGTATTCTACATAAGGAGCATACCAGGCGCTCGTAGATACGTCAGAATAAGGTGAGGTTGAGACAGCGGGTTCATTGAAATTAGTGATCAGGGTTTTTTCAATTATTTTCAAACTCTCTGAAGCTGTGATTTCATTAGCAGGTTTAAATGACCCATCTGTGTAACCCTGGACAACATTCAAGCTGAAAGCTTTCTGAACATACGGATAATACCAATCTGAAGCTTTTACATCAGGAAAATTTATTTTTTGTAAACTGATACTTTCATCTCCTCTCAGTAATTTTCTTGCTAAAAAAACTATTTTCAAGGCTTCCGCTCTATTAATAGTTTTATCTGGTTGAAAACTACCATCGGGATAGCCACCAATAATATTATTCAATTTCAAATATTCTACGGCTACTGAATGCTCACTATGATCTGCCACATCAGGAAAGACGCTCCCTGCAGCCACTATATTGCTACAGCTTAAATTAAAAAAAAATATTAAGCAGCCAGTCAATAATTTATTTTTTCTTGTTAATTTCATTTTCAATAATCTTTGTAAAGTTTTCTTCGGATGTAGCGCCTCCTAGGAAAAACTGATTAATGAAAAATCCAGGTGTACCCATTACACCGTATTGGCGGCCTTCCTCTGTTTGTCTGGAAATTTTTTCAGCATAAGTACCAGCCTTCGCACAGGCTAAAACCTTGTCTGCATTTGCGCCTGCCGCTTTGGCCGCCTTTTTAATTTGCTCATAAACTGCTGCTTCAGCCTTATCTCCTGTCTGCATTGCCTCAAAAATATCTGATTGTTGGGCATATAAATTAGTCACCATTGCTTCTAATTTATTTTGATCGGCCGCGCATTCTGCAGCTCCATTCAAGAGTTGATCAATTCCACCACGATCATAGTTTTTATAAACCCAAGCAACATCATTTGGATATTTCTTCAGTACATTATCAATAATTGATTGCATTTCCTGACAATAATGGCAGGTTAAACTAGCGTATTCAGTAATTACTACTTTAGCTTTGGCCAAATTGCCCACTACTCTAGCGTCTCCCGGAGCAGGAGTTTCCAAATATTCCATACCTTCTGAACTGAAACTCATGATGCCATTTTTCTGTGTTATAGCTTGAGCAAACTGAGAATACATTGGATGTTGTTTGATACTGTCATCAGTTGTAAAAATCGGAATGTATTTGGCCTCCAGTTTCTTAATAATATCCTGACCAGCTGGGTCATTTTTATCAATTAAAGTAGTTTTAACTTCGGTATTTGGCAGATTTGTTTCGACATTCTTAACATATTGATCAATCGAAGTTGTTTGATTGGCATCAGACTTGTTCAAAACAATGGTCAAGTTGATCGTAGACTTTGGTACAACAGGCTTTTCTCCAGCTTTATCCAACTTAACTAGGCCAGTTGAATTAATCATGAAAATCAAATTATTTCTAAAATCACGATTGTATTCAAATAAAACAACGCTGGCAAATACCAGTAATAAAACCAAAGAAACTAGGCTCCACCACGGGAAAGAACTTTTTTTCTTAGTTACAGTTTTTTCAATTCTTTCTGTCGTATCATGAGAGACCATTTCATTTAATTTTTTTTCCACCACATTCTCAGTCTTTTTTGTTTTTTTGGTTTTGCTGATTACTTTTTTTGTAGGCATATTAATTGAATTTTGCATTTATTGGGGGACAACCAGTAGCGGCTGCCAACTCTTCCAGGCTTTTTAAACCCGCGGACATCTTATCATCAATTTCCCAGACGGGGTACCCTGTAATACCCTTTTCGGCGCAAACTGATTTGTCAAAATCACAATTTATGTAATTGATCTTGGTAAAATCTTCTCCAAACATTTTCTTTTGATTTTGGCAATAGGGACAGGTATCACTTCCATACATTTTTACACCCTTTTCAGCCAAACATTTGGCTAAGGATTTTCTCTGCTGTAAATAGTTGTTTACTGAACCATCAGTTGCATTCTCTGCATTATTTCCACCTATCGCAAACTTCACCACTACTAAAACCAAAACCGCAGCTAGAAACAGCTTCAGTAGAACATCTAATTTAGCAGGTTTCTTTTTATTCATTAAACCGGTTCACTTGGATTATAAAAATCCAGATTCTTTTCGCCAATACGTTTAATTATTTCAGGAACAACTTTGTCAAAAGCTACAGTCGTCTGAGTTCCTACTGACATGTCTCTTATAATGGCTTTCCCTTCACGCACTTCAGTTTCACCAATCAGCACACAATATGGAACTTTAAAACGATCAGCAATCTTCAACTGATTCTTAATGGCTGGTTTCCCCAGTGCCCCCATTGCTTTAATACCTTTTTCCCGTAATTTATCAATCAAAGGAATAGACAGTCTCTTGGCTTCTTTGCCAAGCTGGGCAATAAATACATGCAAATCATCTTTGCTTGGCACACGCACCTTATTTCTTTTCATTTGAGCGATAACTCTTTCCAGCCCCATACCAAAGCCAATTGCTGGGGTTGGTTGGCCTCCCAAAAGTTCAATCAGTCCGTCGAATCTGCCACCACCACCAACTGAATTCTGTCCACCTTTCTTTTCATCGTAGAATTCAAAAACAGTTTGATTATAATAATCCAAACCCCTCACCAGATTGTCATTTTCCACATATGGAATCTTCAAATCGCGCAGGAACATCAAAACTTCTTCGTGATATTCTTTACTTTCTTTAGAAATGAAGTCCTTAAATTTAGGAGCGGATTGATTAAGAATCATTGTGTCTTCGTGCTTGGAGTCAAGAATACGCAGTGGGTTTTTCTGCAGCCTGGCTTTATCTTCATCGCTTAAGTATCTTTCTTTTCCATAATAATAATCGCGTAACGCCTCAGCATATACTTTGCGAGATTCTAAATCACCAATGTTGTTGATCTGCAATTTAAGTCCATCAGCAATGCCCAAATCTTGGTAAATACGATAAGCTAACAAAATTACCTGAGCATCTAAAGCTGAATCAGTTTCTCCAATCAATTCAAAACCAAATTGCCAGAACTGACGATAACGACCAGCTTGCGGTCTTTCATAACGGAAAAATGGCTCAATATAATAAAGTTCAACTGGTTGTGGCAAATTGTGCATACCATGTTGAACATAAGCGCGGCAAACCGGCGCAGTCCCTTCTGGTTTTAAAGTCAGAGAACGGCCTTTGCGATCTTCAAATGTATACATCTCTTTTGTTACGATGTCTGTAGCCTCACCTACAGTTCTCTTGAACACTTCAGTGTACTCAAATATTGGTGTAGAAATACGCTTAAAACCAGCTTGTCTACAACGATGTCTGACAATCTTTTTAATGTAAGTGTAATATTCATGATCATGCGGAAGAATGTCATGTACACCTTTTGGCGTCTGAAATGGAGGAACACGACCTTCATTTTCATCACCTTCATCTCCGTCTTCAACATAAAGATTCTTATTTGTCTTTTCGTCTGCTGACATAATCAAAAAATTAATATTCATCAATGTGGCGCTGTCCTTTTTGGCAGACCACTTAGTATCCTGAATATAATACAAAATTTCTTTTCAGAAAAGCCCTTTATTCGCTTTTTACTTCAAAATCTTTCTGAAACTCCTTTCTCATTACTTTTACTCCTTTATGCCACCCTCTAATCAAACCCAAAAGTACAAAAATAAAGTCACGCAATCTAATAATAAACACAAAAGCAAAAGCGTTAATACTAACTCCGAGCAGCAGGAAAATTGAGGCATGCCCACTTTCTAATACCCCAATACCACCAGGAACTGGCAGTAAATAAGCAATGTAGGGGATTGTACTAGCTAAAAATGCCTGTAAAAAAGTCAGCCTAACTCCCATAAACCAGGCCACCAGGAAGTGTTCAGCCAAAATGAAAACAATTGTAAAAATACTGATGGCGATCAAAGTAAGTAGAGAACGTGGATTATGCTTATAAAAAGCATTCATTTCTTTTTCAAAACTATTCAATTCTGTTTCCAAATGCTCTAAACGTTTGATTTTCTTGAGATGTAGAAATTTATAAATTGAACTGAAAAAGCCAATTCCATTAATTGAAGTATAGTAGAACCAGAAGACCAGAAATAGCATGATTAAGCCTATTGGCCCAATCACAGTTTTCATTGCCATGTCGATTCGCCCATCAAACATTGCTACCAAAATCCCACTGGAGATAAAAATAATCAATGTCGAAATTTCCAGAGCTTTATCAATAATAATCGAAGATGTTCCAACACTTTTTGGCACTCCTTCTTCCTCAATCAACATGATGCGCAGTGGCTCACCACCAAGCTGTGCCGTCGGCGTCACATAGCTCAGCGCATAGCCTGCCATTCTGTCCCAGAAAAAAGTCGAGGAGGGAATTTTCTTTCCTTTAAATAAAACTTTGACAATCAATTCCCAACGCAAACTGTATAAATAGAAATTCAAGAAAGACAGTCCCACCAAAACCATGAACTTTAATAATGAAAATTCCTTCAAAACCTTGATAATATTGCCAATGCCTGATGTGTAAATGGAATGGACAAACAGTACTATGCCCAGTAATAGAAATAAGACAAAGAAAAATGATTTCTTATTTGTTTTGTGAGGCATCTAGGTTTTGATAGAGATTTAATTGAGGGGAGGGGAGCAGATCTGTCATCGAATTGTACGCCCCCGGCGAACGCATCCAGAACTGATAAGCAGCTGCGCCCATCATGGCAGCATTGTCCGTGCAATAATGAATGTTCTGGGCGAAACGCAGTTTCGCCTCGATTTTATACTTTTTAATTTTCTGCTCAACCATTTCGCGCAAATGGCGATTGGCAGATACACCGCCGGCTAAATGAATTTCCTTGGCCTGGTACTCACGAGCCGCCACTAAAAGTTTTTCACTGAGAATATCTGCGACGCATTCCTCAAAACTGGCTGCCACATTTGCCACAAATTTTTCTAAAAGTTTGCCATTTTTGTCATGTTCTTCTTCGAGTAGTCTCAGTACTGCACTTTTTAGTCCTGAAAAACTAAAATCAAAATTTCCAGACTTAAGCATAGCTCTTGGAAAATCAAAAGCTTTGGGGTCGCCCTGCAAAGCCGCTTTGGCAATCACAGGTCCACCAGGATAACCGAGTCCCAGCAGTCTAGCTACTTTATCAAAAGCTTCGCCAGCCGCATCATCCTGAGTTTCGCCTAGTAATTCAAATTCTGTATGGTCTCGCATCAGCACTAATTCATTGTGCCCACCAGACACTGTCAAAATCACAATCGGAAATTCTCCGTCATCCTTTGCTCTGCGGTCCAGCCAATTCGCATAAATATGCCCAGAAACATGATGCACTGGGATCAAAGGTTTCCCAAGGGCGCGCGCCAATGTAGAAGCGGCGGTAAAACCAATCACCAGTGAACTAAGCAGCCCTGGCCCCTGAGTTACGGCAATCGCATCTATCTCATCCCAACCGAGGTCAGCCTTTTGCATAGCTTCCTCAATCACTGGTTTAATCTTCACCACATGTTCGCGCGCCGCCACTTCTGGCACCACGCCGCCAGTGGCCGCATGAATATCAATCTGCGAAGCCACCACTGAACTCAGTACTTTCCGTCCATCGCGCACAATGGCGCAGGCAGTTTCATCACAGGATGTTTCGATGGCGAGTATTAACATAAGAAAAATTTATTCAAACAGCAGTATAACGCCATTTGTTCGAAAATAAAAATGCTTTAAAATATAGAGAAAAACAATTATTCATGATAAAATATAAACATGAGAATTCACGCAATCGACATTATCAAAACTCTTCAGGCCAAAGGCTTCCAGACGTATTTTGCCGGGGGTTGCGTGCGCGACATGCTTCTTGGTATCAACTCAAAGGATTTTGATATTGTCACCAGTGCTACTCCTGGTCAGATTGAAGCGATTTTTGAGAAAACAATTCCAATCGGTAAACAGTTTGGTGTTATTCTGGTGGAACAGGGAGGTAATCATTTTGAAGTAGCAACTTTCCGTTCAGACGCGAGCTATTCTGATGGGCGTCATCCAGACGCGGTAATTTTTACCAATGCTGAAGAAGATGCTAAACGTCGTGACTTCACTATCAATGGCATGTTTTACGATCCTGTCACCGAACAAATTCACGATTATGTCGGCGGACAAAAAGATCTCGAAGCACACCTGATTCGTTTCATTGGTAACCCAGATCAACGCATCGAAGAAGATCATTTACGTTTATTACGCGCCGTGCGTTTCAAAAATCAATTTGATTTTCAATATGAACCTGAAACCTATGCTGCCATCAAGTCCCATTCAAAACTCATTCTCCAAAAAGTTTCTACTGAAAGAATTCGTGATGAATTCTCCAAAATGCTCATGGATAAAACTTTTCCATCAATGGCTTTCAACGAAATGTCTCAATTAGGTTTACTAGAACTGATAATTCCTGAACTCGAGCGTTTGCATGGCTGCGCCCAGCCATTTGAGTATCATCATGAAGGTGATGTCTGGACACACACCATGAATGCTATTGATACACTTGCACCGGATACGCCACTGACAGGTAGATTGGCTACATTATTTCACGATATTGGTAAGCCAGACACATTTCAACTGGCGGAGAGAATCCGCTTTGATTCTCATGCGAACATTGGTAGTAAAATCACAGAGCAAATCATGCATCGTCTGAATTTCCCCACACAGCAGATCGTAGAAGTTAGCTGGTCAATAGCTCATCACATGATGATGACATCATTTTTAGAAATGAATGATGGCAGATTGATGCATTGGTTTCATCATCCTGCTTTTCCGCATTTGCTTACTCTCATGAAAGCCGATGCCGAGGGAACTATTCCAAGCGATCTCTCCCTCTACACCAAAATTGAAAATCTCTATCGACTCAAAATGGCAGAGCATCCAGAATTACCAAAGCCATTGCTTACTGGTGAAGAAATTATGCTGATTGCCGGATTACCTGCTGGTCCCAAAATTGGCGAATTAAAAGCCATTTTATTGGAGGCCCAAATTGATAAAAAAATCAATACACGCGGTCAGGCAGAGTCCTTGGTTAAGGAAAGTGTCTCTCATTTGAAAACCGCCTTTTAGAGTTTCAGACTGTAAGGCAAGTACAGATCAATCTAAACTTGATTGGGGATGATATTAGTTAATATCCCTCTTATCCAAAGGTTTATTACTTGAATCGTCAATATATCCCTGTTCAGATTCATTCAGATTGGAAAGATATCCTAATCTGTCCGCTAATTTGAATTTAGCTAGCAAATTCAAAGTATCTCTGATATTTCTTTTGGCCAGTTCTGGTTTATCACCATTTATATTGAATTGATTTACTATGTAAACTTCCAACTCATACATCAATTGCCAGTCTCCCAATTTAGCTGCATCATATAACCAATCAGTGAATTCTTTTCTAGAAAATTTTTCTTTGAAAGCACGTGAATATTCACTATCATATTCATCCAAAGCTAGATTGATTTTGATTATTGCATTTTCACCATATTCGAGAGCCAAATCAATTTTCATTATTGCTTCGTCAACATCTTTAGTTACTTCATCATTTAATATACTGACGGCTTCTAATAGATTAGCTGCGGTTTTCTGAGGGCTATGGTTTGGATATTCTACCAGTATTCTTTCCAAAATCCTACTGTAAGAATTAGCCCAGTCAGGTCGTCCAACCAGTTTCATCAATAAGTCATTAACATTTTTTAGATTTGTTTTATTCAGCAGTTTTTTTATATTATTCAGGAATTCACTGTATTGATCTTCACTAACCATAAGTAAACCAACTTCTCTCAATTGAACGCGAACCCTGGTCCACTTATCAATGTCTTTATCAGCAACTTGAACACTTTTTTCAAAATCAGCTTCAATCGACTTTACTTGTTTTTCAGAAAGACTGGAAGGATCTTGATTATCATTTGCTGCTTTAACCTGCGCAGCTAAAACATTTTTATTAGACATAAATTTTTAATTAATTCCCTACATTATACCTGAAATCTGCTGTAATTGCCATGACACATTCTAAAGCAAAAATATGCACATGTATCACCTCGCTCAAAAAAATCCCTACTGACAGAAATGATGAAAGAAAGTTATTACAAAGAAATAGTTCTTTCCAGAAGTACAACCGTTTCAACGTGATAGGTATGGCAAAATTGATCCACTGGCTGAATAAATTTTAGCTGAAAACCACTGCTCACAAAAATCTTCAAATCTCTAGCCAAAGTCGACGGATTACAAGAAACATAAATTACTCTTTTTGCTTTGGTTCCGACTATTGTCTGAATCACATCTTCATGTAAACCTGCTCTCGGCGGATCCACAACTACCAAGTCAACTTCCTCGCTTCGTGCTGGTAAAACCGTGCGAACATCACCCACAGCGAAATCAATATTTGCTACTTTATTTTGCTGGGCATTAATTTTCGCATTTTCCACTGCTGGAGCATTCATCTCTATACCAGTAACCTGCGCGGCCTTGTCCGCCAAACAAATCCCAATCGTTCCAGTACCACAATACAAATCAAACACTCTCTCCGCGCCGCTCAACCCCGCCAATTCTCTCACCAATCCATAAAATCTCTCCGCCTGCATTGTGTTCGGTTGCAGAAAGGCCTGCGGCGCTACTTCAAAAATCAACTCTCTATCAGCACTGATTTTCAAAATTTCTTTAAACACTGGTGCGCCCCATAAAAGTTTTTCCCTAAATTCTTTGCGTTGGCCCTTTTTATTAATGATATGAGTTAGAAAAACTGAAACCAATTTGTCGTCTGCGCTTCCCAGTCGGCCCCAAAATTCATTCACTACTTTCAGGAAGCTCGTCTCAAATGAAACTTCACCATTCTCAACCTGTAGATTCACCATCACTTCTCCAGTACCGCTACCTCTGCGCACAATCAGCGAAACAAATTCACCATCATAGCCACTCACTCCTGCCAGCCAATCTCGCATTGTTTTCAGAAACTCACCGACCCATGGGCGGAATAAATAACATTCTTCGATTTCACAAACATCATAAAATCGCCCTTTCATATGCAGTCCCAATTGCCATGGCCCAAAGTTTCTCGAACCATCATCACCTCGAGTCATTTGTCTGGAAAAACTGAAATCCATTTTATTTCTATAAAACCACGGATTTTCCATCAACATAATTGGCTTCCAAATAGTGTCCAATTCAGCAGTAGCAAATCCACCAATACGCACTAAACTTTGTTTAACTTCATCTTCTTTAACTTTCAGCTGATCCTCATAGGACATAAATTGCCAACTGCAGCCGCCACATTTCAAAAAGTGTTTACAGCGCGGTTCGATTCTCTTCTCTGAGCGCTTCACAAAATTAGTCACACGCCCCATAGCCAGGTTTCTCTTCAAGGAGAAAATTTCCAAATCCACTTCATCCCCAGGCACAACACCTTCGACAAAAATAGCCATCTTGCGTGTCTTTCCTTCGGCGTCAACACCTCCATCAACGCGCACTACGCCCGAACCGCCGAATACTAATTTATCGACTACACCTCTCACTGTATCTCCTTTTTTATACATTGGGATTAGCGGTAATTTTCAAAACTGAGTGGCATTCCAACTTTCTCTTCTTTATCACGCAAAAAAATAATTACCTTTTGAAGTTCGTCTTTGTCTTTGCTGGAAACTCTCACTGCATTGCCGTTGATAGAAGGTTTTACTTTGAAGCCAGCTTCTTTAATCATCGCTGAGACCTGTTTGCATTTTTCCTGACTCAAAACCTTCACCAATTTAACTTCCAATTTATAGTCCAGGCCTCCAGTTGGTTTGGATTCCTGCTTATCCATAATTTTTGGTGATTGTTTACGATTGATGATTTTCTGCAAAAGCGTGTCATAAACCTGTTGTACTTTCAGATCGCCCGGTGCGATAATTTCAATCACTTCGTCTTTTAATTCTACTGAAGCTTTAATATCTTTAAAGTCATAACGGGTAGTGATTTCACGTTTCACCTGATCTACCGCATTGCGAACTTCCTGCATGTCGAACTGTGAAACTACGTCGAATGAATATTCAGATGCCATAATGTATAGATTAATTGTAACGGTATGGTAGCATAGCCTCATGCAAATTACCATTCTACAAATCGGTAAAACCAAACATGATTTTGTCCTCCAGGCAGAGACAGAATACCTCAAACGCCTCCAAACTTGGGCCACAGTAAATATCGTTACCCTCAAAGAAGTTTCAGTAGATTCAGATTCTAAAATTGCCCGCCAAAAAGCCAAAGAACAAGAAGGGGAGCGTCTTTTGGGAAGTCTCCCTGGAAAAACTTTTTTAATTGTTCTGGATGAAACTGGTAAACAATTTACTTCACCGGATTTTGCTAAGCTAATTCAAAAAAATCGCGACTTCGAAGGAGCCAATTTAACTTTCCTGATTGGTGGTCCTTTTGGCCTTTCAGAAGAGGTTCGAAAACGATCCAACCTGCTCCTTAGTTTTTCCCAATTCACTTTCACTCACGAAATGATTCGCATGCTTTTACTAGAACAGATTTATCGCGCCTTCACCATTATTTCCAATAAAACCTATCATTACTAATGATTAAGAAATTAATTTTCCTCCTCGGCGCCATAGCTTTGGCAGTAGTCTCAGTTGCTCTCATTTCACAAACCTACCCAGTTAAAACGAGTCTCCTTGATTCGCCAAAACCATATTTTCAGACTGATCGTGCTATCCATGCGGCTATTTTAAGTCAAAAGAAAACCGAAGTTGCCGACCTTGATCGCAACAACTTGCAGAAAGCCACTGCCAGCCTCTTCGCCAAACTCAAAGCTGATCAAAAATATGATCAGATTATTGTTGTTTATGACCCAAGCTATCCCGCAACTGATCCAGATATTCTCATCGAGCAGGCCAGACATGATTTTCCTTCTGCCAAATTACAAAGCCTGATCGTCCAGACCACTGACACTGAAATCACGCTCTATGATCAAGTCAAAGCAGCAGGAAACCTAGATGCGACGCTGGTAGTGGTTCACAGTTACTTAAATTACACTGATCAAATTCCTGAATTGGCAGATTTTGAAAAAGCACATTATCAAAATGTGTATGATCATCTAGATAAAAAAGCTATTAATACAATTCCGTACACCAATTCCGAAGCTATCAAAGCTCTCTACCAAATCGCCAAAGAACAAAACTCTCTCAAATCTCTCCCCACTCTCGCCGACAATACTTTCCAGTATCAAATCCAATTCCTGGCCGAAGGGTCAGGTGCTAAAACTCAAGTCGCCCATTTGGTTTTCTTTGGCGATATGATGCTCGGCCGCCATGTCCGTGTACTGATGGATGCCAATAAATCTCTCGATTATCCTTTTGCCAAACTTGATCATGCTTACCTTCAGTCAAATGATTTGCTGATAGCCAATCTCGAAGGTCCTATCGCCGAAAAAGCCATCGCTACCTCCAAATCAATTGCCTTCCGCTTCTTGCCTGACATTGCTCCACTTTTACAGAGGCACTATTTTGACGCTCTCTCCCAGGCTAATAACCACGCCTTCGATATGGGCAAACAGGGTTTTGCTGACACCACCAAATATCTTCAAAACAACAATATCGTTCCATTTGGAAATGCCCGCGAATTATCAGACCTCTCCGTGGCCAAATTTGATTTGAACGGCCAAAAAGTAGCCTTACTTGGTCTCAATCACACTGATTTCAAACTCGACAAACCAGCTGTTATTGCCAAGATCAAGTCCCTTGGCGAAGAAGGCTATCAGGTTTTTCCTTACATTCACTGGGGGATAGAGTACCAGCATACTCCAACCACTGAGCAAATTGAGCTCGCACATTCTTTTGTTGATGCTGGCGCCAAGGCTGTCATCGGCATGCACCCACACGTAGTAGAAAGTATAGAAATCTACAACAATGCTCCGATTTTCTATTCACTCGGCAACACTGTCTTTGATCAATATTTCAGTCCTGACACTCAGGAAGGTTTAACTCTGGCTATGGAATTGTCACCTCAGAAAATGACAATTTTGCTTTTGCCAATTTCCATTCGCCAAAGCCAGCCAGAACTGATGAATCCAGACCAGAGAACCGCTTTTCTCCAGAAACTTGCTGGTTGGTGGAGATATGATCAGGAAATAAAAGATCAAATTGAAAAAGGGAAAATTGTAATAAATTTGGCAAAGAATTGATTTATATAAGTAAACAACCTACATTAAGGTTGGAATTTAAAAACAAATTAAATTTTAAGCAAACTTCACAAAATGAATAAGAGCAATAAACTAATCTTTGCCCTCACTTTTACGCTAATAATCCTGTCTGCCTGCCAGGCCCCTCTGGAACCTGAGCATGTGGTTAAATTCGACCGCAATACAGATAAAACCCCAGTAGAAGAAGTACTTCCAGTTCTAAAAGTAACTCAAGGCCCAGACCATTCTGAGTTGAAATTACGCAGTCAAACTTCACGTTATTTAAATGCTGAGAAATCAGCCATTGAAATTACTCTCAGTAGCTCCAAGATTGCTTTTTGTGAGAATCAGGCACCTGCCCTCAAAGAAGGGGAAGCCGAGCTAAAAATCACAGTCAAAGCCAAAGATGGTAAAAAAGCCATTAGCAAGGCCGACCTCAGTAAAGACGCTGATTTAGAAATCACTGCTGTTTACAAGACGCCAAGTGGTGAGATTAACATCAGTGGAGATCAATTCAAATCCCTAGCTATTTCTGATCTCAACGAAGCCATTCTCCGCGGTAATATTCAGGTTTCCGCCAAGGATTTTGCTATCGAAGGTGAGTATTTCACGGCTATCTGTAAGTAAAACTAATTTGACGCTATAGAATAAGATTGTATAATGCCTGCTCCGCCATACAATCTTATTTTCAAAATGAGTAAAGAACAGTTTAAAACGACTACAATTGCTATTGATGCAGCTCAAGCCGGAGCTGAACCAGAAAATGAGCCCACTTTAGACGTCTATGACGCTGCAAGAGTTAGAGCTGCCTGCAAAGATCTCAACTCTTTGAATTTTTATTCACATCACCCAATTGGCCAATTGCTGGTCGAATGGAACTTGAAAACCCACCCAGTCTTGCGGGAAAAACTTTTGCAGGATGAGAAGCTGCTTGATTTGCAAGAACGTATTCTGCACTCTGGAATTGTCAAAGATCAGTCAGCAGCCAGTAGGTTTGCAGAGGCAGAACCTGATTTTCAACCAAAAACAGAAAATCAGTTGATCCTGGAGACTTGCATAGATCAAGCTATTCAAATAGTGACAATCAATGCGGTTTATTCCGATCAATATGAAGATCTTGCCCAATTTGATTTTAGAAACGACATGGAATCACACATAGGTGATTTACGCGATACTACCAAGCTCGCTGCCTTGCAGGCAGCTTTTCCAGCACAGCTTGAAGAACGGCAATACGTTTTCCTGCGTGATACATTTTTGAATGCTCTAGCTAAAAGAGATTACCTGCGCGTACTGGAGGTATTAGACAGATTCTACGATAATTCTACCTGGAAAAACGCAGCTCAGAGGTCTGGTACTTTGGTGTTGGCTAATTTAGCTAGTGAGCCTGTGTTACAACGTGTCGCTACCCAGGCGCTCATTAAGAAACTGGTGCAAACAGATGAAGAAAGTTTCAATAAATACGCTCAATTTTTAGAAGAATGCGGCCTCAGCTTGGCTGAGAATAAATTAGAAAATGCAGGTCAGGATTTTGTCTCCAGACAATTAGAAACTCTCTGGGAACGCAGCCCACTCAGATATTATGAAGTGATCGAATTATTACTCTACTATGAATTGGTTTCAGCCGAACATCTCGCCCAAAACCGCTGGGTTAAACTTCGCACCATGCAATTTATCCTGTATTCTTTCCGCATCGGCAAATATAGTTTAGCCAGAGAACAGGCAACTGCTATCATCACTAAACAGTTAAAATTACATAGTCCAGAAGACCTCCAGGCCGCCCACTCCCGCGTACTCTGGATGAACTATTGCCAGGCCTGTAATAGCGAAGACCTAGTAGTTGATCCAGAGCTTGCCAACTTTTATCGCCAGGGGCGTATTAATCGTTACTCAGAAGACGACGAAGAATAATCTGTCTAATTACGGCCTATTGAACTAAACTTTGCCAGTCATCATTTCTTTTATGACTGTACAAACCATCCACTACCAAAAGCTCCGCTGAAACTTTCCTTCGCTGTTGTTTCCTCTGACATTCGTAATAGTTTTATCCTGGCTTTTGTATTACTTTCAGATCAGTCCAAATTGTGCTATAATGTTTAGATTTATTAAACATTGACCATGAAAATTCATTTTTGGGGAGCAGCACGCGAAGTAACAGGCTCCAGACATATTCTCGAAGTAAACGGCAAACGTATCTTGCTTGATTGCGGTATGTTCCAAGGCCGCCGTAAAGAAGCTGAAGTAAAAAACAAAGATTTTGGTTTCGATCCAAAAACCATCGATGCCGTAATTCTCTCACACGCTCATATCGATCATTCTGGCTGTTTACCACTACTCGTTAAACAAGGTTATAAGGGGCCAATTTACAGTACTTTCGCTACTCGCGATCTTTGTAATTTTATGCTGATGGACTCTGCCTTCATTCAGGAAAAAGATGCTGAATATGTGAATAAAAAGCGTCTCAGGAAGGATTCAAAGGTTGAATTGGTGAAACCACTCTACGATTCCAAAGATGCCCAGCAGGCACTTTGTCAATTCTATGGAATTGGTTATGAAACTGCCTTCGTTGTAACTGATGGCGTAGTTTGCTCATTCTACAATGCTGGTCACATTCTCGGTTCTTCTCTTGTTCATTTGCTCATCAAAGATCAAGCCGCTGGCAAAACTTACAAAGTTGCTTTCACGGGTGACCTCGGTCGTAAAAATCTTCCTATTCTCCGCGACCCAACTCCTATGCCTCCAACAGATTATCTGATCACCGAATCCACTTACGGAAATCGTTTTCACGAATCGATGCTCGATGCGGGCGGCAAACTCAAGGAAATAGTTAATCGCGTTGCCAATCGTGGCGGCAAAATTATTATTCCAGCATTCTCTGTAGAGAGAACTCAGGAAATAGTTTACCAGCTCAATGTACTTTGGCAGAAAAAAGAAATTCCTGATATTCCAGTTTATGTTGATAGTCCACTGTCCGTAAATATCAGTGAAGTATTTATCAATCATCCAGAATGTTACGATGAGGAGATTTATAAAGAATTCATTAACAATCGAAAAAATCCTTTCGGTTTTGGCCGCCTCCAATACACACACAGTGTAGAGGAATCCAAGGCTCTCAACTCGCATCATGGTCCATGTATCATCATTTCTTCTTCAGGTATGTGTGAAAATGGTCGCATTTTGCATCATCTCAAAAATAACATTGAAGACAGCCGTAACCTGATTCTAATCGTTGGTTTCATGGCCAAAGATACTCTTGGTCGTCGTATTTTGGAAAAACAGCCATCAGTTAAAATTTTCGATGAAGAATATCGTCTCAAAGCTGAAGTAGAAGTAATGAACGCATTCTCTGGTCATGCAGATCGCTCCGATCTGCTTGAGTACATCAAACAAATCAAAGATCTGAAAAAAGTCTTTCTCGTTCACGGTGAAGAAACTCAAAGTCTTGGTCTCCGCGAATACCTCTTGGAAATAGGCATTCCAGCCGTAGAAGTCCCGGGTAGGGGAGAGACGGTAACTATTGAGGAAAAAGAAAGCTAATCAGTTAAAACATTTTCGCCATTCAGTCACTTTTTTTATTGGTTTGAGCAGGTTATTATGGCCATGCTTTTAACCAAATCCAAAATGGCTCTTAAAGAAATCTCCCGCATCATGTCCGCTCAGGAGGTACAGGATAAGATTTCCCAGGTTCGCCGTGAGCATGAGTTGTTGGCACTTAGTCCAAAACTCAATCCCACTGACCGGGCTTATTTGGAACAAATTCGCGAAATTTTGTTAAATGGTGAATACAAACCAGACCGCACAGGAACAGGTACAATTTCCATTTTTGGCTTACAAAAAAAGTACGATCTGCGCAACGGTTTCCCTCTCCTTACCACCAAAAAAGTTCGCTATGATGGAATTCTCCGCGAATTACTCTGGTTCCTCAAAGGTTCAACCAATATCAATGACGATTTGACCCAGCACACACCAATTTGGGACAATTGGGCTTTGCCAGATGGCGAACTCGGTCCAGTTTACGGTTATCAATGGCGCAAATGGGAAAAGTTCAAGAAAAATTCCGAAACTGGTCAATATGAAAAAACTCATGTCGACCAAATCTCCAATATCATAAGTCGCATCAAAACACAGCCAGATTGCCGCCGCATTATCTTAACCGCCTGGAATGTGGGCGATATCCCCGAAATGCGTCTTCCACCATGTCACGCTTTCGCGCAGTTTTATGTAGTAAATGGTCGTCTCGATTGCCAACTTTATCAGCGTTCCGCGGACTTTGCTCTGGGTATTCCTTTCAATATTGCCAGCTATTCTTTCTTGATGACTATGATTGCTCAGGAATGTGGGCTAATTCCAGGTATTTTCTCTCACACCATCGGTGATGCTCATATTTATGTAAATCACATCGACGGTTTACTTACCCAGTTGCAACGCCAAGGCCATCCACTTCCTACTTTGAAATTAACAAAAAAACCTTTCGACGAAATCAAATTTGAAGACTTTGTCATCGAAAATTATCAGCATGAACCCTTTATCAAGTTCGAGGTAGCGGTTTAGTGCTGCTGGCAAAGTAAAATAATAATTTCAACAATCACTCATGAAACAATTCTCAATCATTGCAGCAATAGACCAACAAATGGGTATTGGTAAAAATGGCACTTTGCCTTGGCATCTACCTGAAGATCTCAAGTACTTCAATAATGTTACCAAGAAAACTGAACCAGATAAAGAAAATGCCGTAATTATGGGACGCCGCACCTGGGAATCTCTTCCTGAAAAGTTCCGCCCACTTCCTGACCGCATCAATGCCGTTATCAGCTCTAATTCTGAATTAGAATTACCAGATGGAGTTCTGCATTTTGATTCCCTTGATGCCGCGCTTACTGCCATGTCTACCAGTTCCAAAATCGATCAAATTTTCGTTATTGGTGGCGCCAAACTTTATGAAGAAGCAGTGCTTCATCCAGAGCTAGAGCGTATTTATCTCACTCGTATCGAGTCAACTTTTGACTGCGATACTTTTTTCCCTGACCAAATTCCTGAAGAGTTTGAAATTGTTTCCACAACTGATAATCTGGAATCTGACGGCCTCGAATATAATTTCGTTATACTCGAAAATGACGTCGATCATAGTGATGATGTTTACATTGAAACCCACTAAAATCTCGATACTAGTTGGACTGCTGCCATGAGCTGGTTCCGTACCAAGAAACTCAAACTCGACAATCCTTCCAGTACGCCGGCCAAAAAACTTCGCACAGAAATTTTGATTGGTACGCGCTAAACCGTCCAAGCGCCATTCTCAAAAACTTTCTCACCATCCAACCAAACTTCACTAACAGCAGGAAATATGTCGATGTGGTAATGCTCTGCTTTGCTTTTTCCCATTTTACCTCTATAGATATCATGTTTCAGTCCTAACGACATATGTACGCCACATAATCTCTCATAAGCAGATATATCATCCAGTCTAACTGTGCGAGAAATACCTCTATTCAAGCCAAGTCCCAGCTCTCTTGCCCACACCACACCATCCGAATTTTCGCTCTTAAGAAGCTCTATTACTTGATTAAATTTCTCAGGTGAGTTAGATCCAGCTTCCACTTGTCCATTCATAATTTTTAGTAAAACTGGCTGTTCCGGAAAAATCACCCGATGTTCGGTATCAGCGAAAGCAAATATTTCAACCACACCATTAACTGCTTCGAGATTAACTGGCTCAGTGAAAACTTCACCTATCGGAAATCCACAACCTTTGGTTGCTTTACCTGAAAAATTACCCAGGTTTTTTTTCACTTCTTCAAATGGGCCACTATAAATAAGCTGGGCTCCTCCATCCGAAATTATTTTTACCTCGTTAGCATTAGATAATTTTTCTGCCAAAATGTTTCCCACTCTTTCCAAATATTCCGAATCGTCACGCAAAGTTTCTAAATAAGTTTCTGTCTGCTCTGGCAAATTATTTCCTAAGTGAGCATGTTCAATTACTCTTAGTCCGCGATTAAATAGTTCTAGTCTCCAGCGAAAATTCGACATTCTAAAACTGGACGATTCAATCAAGATCACCAGATCATCTTTTTTGCATTTATCTACAGCTGTAATTACTTCTTCCCGCTGCATTGCGTAGTAGTCGAGACAAATAGCTGCTGGCAAAAGATCCTTATATGCTTCAAACAGTCTCTCAGCGATTGGAGTGTGTAAGTCATAGATAATCAAGAAATCTGCTGCTTCCAGATCTGGCATTTCCAAATTTCTTCGCACAATCTTCGCCAAGTTCTTTACTAAATCTGCTTTAATCATAATTGTTTTAAAATCTCATTTAAATTATTAGCCAAAGCGGAATCTTCCATTTTCCTGGCCAAATCTAGCATTTTCTCATAATCATATCGATGTGCCCTCATCGTTGCTAAATCCTTAATGCCATTCACCCGGCTTTGTAGCTGATTATATTCTTTGGCATAAGTCGCTTTAACCATTTGCTGATTTCCGGCTTGAGCAAACAAGTCCCTGGCTTTGCTCAAACTACCACTATCATATTCATAAGCACCTTCTTGTTCATCAACATATTTTCTCAAATCATCTTCATTACTCTTGCTCAAATAAAAGCGCGCTCTGGAAAATTTTTGTTCTTTTACATGAAAAACTACTGCATTGTGATAAATATTCTGCAAAAAGATTCTATCGTCTTCGCTATCGCCAATTTTTTTTGCAAAGTATTCAGCCGTTTCAAAATCATTCTGATTCAAAGCATCTACCATCACATTTTGGCAGGCGGCTCGTAAATTTTTAGTCACCAACTCCCGGTCAGAAGCCAGATTAAAAGCGAGTTCTGCGGCATGTAAAAAATCTTTCGGGCTGACCTGTATTTGTTTGTCACGGAAATCCGAAACATCCAGCAAATTAGTCGAAATCAGCTCTGTAATCGGCAGAGTTTTCTTTACATCTTTATAGTTGGCAAATACCCCGGCCGTTGCTTCTATATCCACACCTTTAAAACTCAAGCAAACATGTTCCTTAGGTAACTTTATCTCCAAATCTTTAATTGGATAGCGCAGCGAATACAAATAAGTGTAAAAAGTCACTATTTGATTACAGTCACCAATCAATTTTTGATGGCTCTTTGCATCAGTTAGCAATTTTCCAAAGGAAGCCCCCGCCAAATATTCAAAACGCCCTTTGCCTGGAGCTAAATAGCTCATTATCGCTACAATATAGCGCAATTTATCTTTGTCTTCTGGGAGACTCGGTATATAAAGCCCCAATTCTTTCAAATTGGCATTAATAGCATCATCATGGAATTGCACTCCCTTGGCATAATGCAGGAATTCTTTTTTTCTTTCCTCAACGTTAGCGTACATTCTTTTGCGTGCGCCCTTTTTTAAGTACTTGTAGCCTTTGAAGCGAGCTTCCAGCCAGAGATTCATTTTTACCAAGTCTTCCTGCATCAATTCTGAAACCCTTCTTTGTACCTCGAAAATTCCCATGCCATTTACGCCACTCAATAAGCGGTCTACTTTTTTTTCAAAAGCATCAGCATATTTCGAAAATGGATTCCAAACAGATTTCAGCATGCTTATTTTTTAGCGCCAACCAATGTGCTAAGTACACTATTGATTACTGATACGATTAAACTGAACAGTAATGCGTACCAGAATCCTCCTACTGTGAAGCCAGGAATTAAGTTCCCAGCCAGCATCACCAGTAAAGCATTCAATACAAAAGTAAATAAACCTAAAGTCAGAATGTTTATTGGCAATGTTAGAATCAAGAGAATTGGAGCGATCACTACGTTAATTAACCCAAGCACAACTGCGGCCACCAAGGCAGTTGTAAAGTCAGCTACCATAATACCAGGCTGTAACAAATAAGCAGCCGCATAAATCGCAAAGGAAAAAATTAGCCATTTAATTAGTAGTCTCATAGTTGTTTGTTTAAGATATGTTTATCCTATCTCAAAAACGTTCACAGCTCAACCTAGTACTCTGCTAAGTCATATTCCTCAAAGTGCACTATTATCTTAGCCATTGTAAATCCTGGCTGCGTCCCAGCTAGAGTATATGTGAGAGACATATCTTCCAGATGTTCTTTTAATCTATCTAACATTTTTGGATAATTCCTTATTTCCGCCTCCACGTTGATGAATCCTGAAAACTTTCCACCCATCATTTTCTTTTTCTCAAAAGCAGATTGATAGAAGGTTTCCATATATTTTTCAATTTCTAGGGCAATGGTTGTTCCTTTTGGTAATACTGGCAAGATACAAAAAACTTTTACTTGCTGTTTTTTAACTTCTTTTTGCTCAGGAACGAGATCTGGTAACTTGGCGTGAGTTTTTGGATCCGAAACTTTCTGTGCCCAATAGCCCCAAGGTGTTCTAGATTTAACTTGAGGGATAGCACTCTCTACTGACTCTGCCGTTTCGTCTCTCACGTCTTTTACTTCAATAGAATCTAAAACCAGTTTCGCTCTTTTCTCTTCATACAACAATTTGCTTGGACCTTTTTGTACACATAATTGCCCTTGGCTATTTAGCACAAGTTGTACTCTTTCATCAGTCTCTTGATTGATTGCCCATACTTCTATGAAGCGTCCTGATTTTAAATCTAGCTCCAAATATCCCGGAACTATCTGTCTCTCTGAAAACGGTTTTTCTTTGTAATCTATGCGCATAAATACAATTAAGTGACAATATTTTATCAAAATAAAAATACAATTCAAGAATATGTATACACCTATAATTTGCTAATATAAAAATATTTGATATTATGGCGTGAAGCTCAGATTTAGGAAGAACAAAAATTGGTTTCTCCCTACGAGCCTCAAAACAAAAGCTCTCATACAGGTCTAGAACCTGAAAAAACAAAAGATCATTCACAAATCAAACTGACTGGGAGTTCTAGGAAGCCGAACTCCAACCTCATTTACTTAAATCATCTCTTCCACCGCTACTAATAAAAGATTGCATCTTTGCTTGAGTCCCGTGGGGCTCGCTCGTTCAATCAACAATATTAAGAGGGAAGAAAACCCCGAGCATCTGAGACTTTCGACTTCTCGAATTCCCTAGTCCCAACTTATATCATGGAGCAACCCGAATCATTCGGGTTATTAAACATGTTTGACAATGTGTCAAAATGATTACAAAGTATATTTTGCAATACTCCAGAAGCTCAGTCTAGTCCCGTTTCTTGATTAAAAATTTCTATCTGTTATGATGTTATGATTTCTTCAAGAATAGAAATCAGCAACAAAGAAAAAGATCCTTTACATAAAGAATTAGACAACTGCTTCCGCCAGAGACTCCCGTTTAGGACCAACTCTGCCGGGAACAGATTTGTAAAGATAGATCGGGAGTCAAAATGGTTGCCTCCAATTAATGTTCGGGAGACCAACGCCCTAGAACATTTTGGCTTCTCTCTATCTTTGCTGGGTGTTGGATACTTACATAAGACTGCGTTTGTATCCGTTCAAAGCGATCCGGAGTGGTACTTTAGCCCTAGTGGCTTCTACTTGCTCTACTGGTCTTCACTGACTAGCGGGTGGACCGTGGCAGGTCTGGAAAAAACCGCCAAAGCCTAGGCATAGAATAGGATTAGTCAATCCACAAATCTCTAAAAACAAAAATAAAAACTAGAGTTCTCACTACATATAACTTTTGAGGACCCATTAGTATCGAGATTTGGCTCCCCACTTCGGTGGGGAGTTTTTTTATGTGAGATGAGTTGGCTCAATTATCTGGTCTGTCCTGGAAAAAAGTTGGGTTAAGATTGTAATAACGTATGTTTTATGTTATAATTACAAGATTTATTGTAAATAAAAATAAAAATAAATGAAATTATTATGAAAGCTAAACAATTTAAAGAAGGACAGGAATTTGATCATGTTAATGATGAATTGTTGGTGGATGATAAAGACGATAAGTCATTTGAAAATATATCTTCAATTGTACACATAAAGTTAAAGATGGCTAATGGAGAAAAGCTTCATTTGGAAGAATTGAAGGCTTTGTTTAGAGATGGTGATGATGTTTTATTGGAAAAATTGACTGATTGGAGACTTGATAAACAATATCCTGCTGAATTAGCAGAGCTTGATACAATTCGTTTTTGCGACAATGATTTGGTGCTTCAATTAATAAAAAAAAATAAAATAGAATTACTAACGGCGATAATAAATAAAACTAATTTCGATGAATATAATCAGGAAATCGCGGAGAAACTGATTTCAGCGGGAATAGGAACTGTGGTAGCCAAGAATCTGGAAAAATTTGTGGGACTGAATCATCAGGAAATCGCGGAGAAACTTTTTTCAGAAGGACAAGGAGACGCGGTAGCCGAAAATCTGGAAAAATTTGTGGGACTGAATCAGGAAATCGCGGAGAAACTTTTTTCAGAAGGACAAGGAGGGGCGGTAGCCAGAAATCTGGAAAAATTTGTGGGACTGAATCATCAGGAAATCGCGGAGAAACTTTTTTCAGAAGGACAAGGAGAGGTGGTAGCCAGAAATCTGGAAAAATTTGTTGGGGTTGATGCAGATTTTAAAGCAAAATTACAGCGAATC
>CAUJDC010000014.1 GCA_963169815.1 Patescibacteria group bacterium
GAGATTCAGTAAAAGTACAATTGGCTTTTTTGGTCGATTTTTTGCCTGCTTTGTATAGAACTAGCAACATTCCTCATAATAGAAAAAAGGCTAATTCTATTGCCAAAGAACATGAAATAAATTTCTTGGAAAGAATGAAAAGCATGGGTATGAAGGTGAAATATTCGTCTGAAGTAAGTACCGAACAACTCAAGGCCAAACCAAATCTAATTTTGGGAACACATCAAGGAGGTGGATGGGAGAACTATTTATTTCAAGGATTTACAGGCCTTGATGCCAGCGCAGTTGTAAAGAGTGAACTGATGGATATGCCAGGTGTTGGGCCGAGTTTGCGCAGCAGAGGTATGATCCCGGTTTTCCGCAAAAATCTCAAAGACCCACTGTCACGCGCACAGGAAATTGAAAGAATCGCCGGAGATGCAGCTAGACTGCTTGCAGAGGGAGGGAATGTGATTATTTTCTTTGAAGGTACTCGTAGTGAGAATGGACAAATTGCCGCCACAACAGGTCGACGCCAATGGGCCAGAGATTTTATGAAGTCCTTCGAAGAAATTTGGTCAAAAGATTATGAGGGTAATGCTGACTATCAAAAACAATTATTGGTTTTCCACACCATGGTGGCTATGCCAGACACTCCTGAAAAAGATTTTTTTCTGTCCAGATTTAGACTGGGGGAAACTGTCGGAGCAAAGCTTGTTTCTGCGGATAAATTGACCATACCTGACGAAGGCGAAGATTTTGACAATACTGATAATTTGTTTGGCAAAGCCAGAAGTATCTTGAAAGAAATGTTGATCGAAGATATTTTGGAAAAAAAGTAATTTCCTAAAATTGTCAGAGAAAAAAATACATTTCGCCATTTTTGACAGAATACGTGCGCTGGCGATTTTGACGATAGTCGTCTATCACCTACTTCAGGAAATTTTTGGTGTAGGATTTTTGATCAAAGCCGATGGTTTGGCGAACAATTTAAATAGGCTGAAAATTTTTGGTGATAATTTTGTGTTAAATTTAATTGTGTCGCCATTTGCCTATGGCTTTGTAACTGTTAGCGTGTTTATTGTGCTTAGTGGTTTGGGTCTTAGATGGAGTGTAATTAGTCAAGAAAAAATAAATTGGCTGGAATTCTATAAGCGCCGCTTAAGTAGATTACTAATCCCCTTTTATATATTACTCTTGATTAGTGTTTTACTTTTGGCTGGGAGAAATTTCTTTTTTCAAAATCTCAGCTGGTGGCCAAATTATTCCTGGTTGGATTGGCTAAAGTATTTGTTTCCACCTTTTATGGTTTTTGACATGGAGTGGATGCAACAAATTGAAGGAGCGTTTTGGTTTATGGCCCTGATATTGCAACTATATTTATTATTTCCATTCTTGAATGGAGTATTGGAAAGGTTGGGCGTGAAAAAGTTTTTATTTGGAGTGTTGGGAGTTACTTTGCTCTATCGATTTATTGCCACTTATTGGTTTTCTACTGCACCACTTGGAGTAGTTCAGCCTGAGGCGCATAGTTACTATGGTTTTGTTTTCTTTTTGCCGAGATTGTTTGAATTTAGCCTGGGGATGGTTTTGGCGGAGCAGTTGAAATACTGCAAAGAAATTCCTGGTAAATGGCTTTCCAAATCGGCATTTATTATTGGCTTAATAGCAGCAATCCTAGGAGTAGGGTTGAATTATTGGCAAGTTGGCTGGATTTTCTCTGATCTGATAGCTGCCATTGGCGTTTTTATAGTTTTTATGAACTTTGCCGATTGGCTAGCGAAATGGAGCTTATTGGAGCGTATTGGTGGCTTTTCTTATGAAATTTACCTGTTACATCATCAATTATTAAAATTCATTTTACTACCACTGATTTTGCTTATTAGATGGCCGAATTACGCGATTTTCCTGGTTATATTACCAGTCTACTTGGCTATTTCTACCTTCGCTGGATATTTGGTCAGTAAGATAAGAAAAAATTAGGCATTAGTCGTACTTGACAAAAACGATGTTTTATTGTATTTTGTAACCTTTAATAATCACATTATTAAAGTGACCTTTACATGCATCTTCTAAAAGCTCTTTAAGGAGGGTTGACAGATTACTCAGATGAGACTAGGCTATCCGTTGTCCATTTTTAGAAAGTTATTTTAAATGGTTTTTGATATTTGAAAACAAGACTTATGCGCTTTCATCCGGACAAGAAAACTCATAAAAATTAGTACCAACTTTCTGTTTACATAAACTGGCAGAAATGTAGATGTAAAGTTGGTTCTAATTGTTTGTTCAAAATTGAAACCTCAGTAACTCCAACCGGAAGCTCGCTCTCCTCTGCCTCGCAAGGAAAAGACATGGAAAACCTCGTGCCCCCCCCCCAGAACGGCCTCAAAGGGCTCGTCCACTGGAAGCAGGATATGCTGGCTGGCTTTGTTGTCAGCATGATTTCAGTTTCCTTCAATTTGGCTATCGCTCTCGCGAGCGGTGCGCCTCCGATCGCCGGCATGCTGTCTGGCATCGTCGCCGGGCTGCTCGTACCCTTCCTGGGCGGTAGCTATGTGACGATCTGTTCGTGCGCCGCGGGCCTGGCCCCGGCACTCTACGCCGGCATTTCGACCCTCGGTCATAACAACATGGCTGTGGGCTACCCGATCCTCCTCTGCTGTATCATGATGGTAGGGGTGGTCCAGATGGTGCTGGCCAAGTTTAAACTGGCTCGTACCTTCATGATCTTCCCTACTTCCATGATTCACGGGATGTTGGCCGCCATCGGGCTGCAGATCATCGTGAAGCAGATCCCCCTCCTGATGGGGGTGAAGTTCCATGCCAAAGGGTTCTTCAGCATCCTGGCTGAGATCCCTCAGCACGTGCACGAGATCAACCCCAAGGTCGCGCTGATCAGCGTCGTCTCCATGGTGGTAGTCTTCGGCATCGCGGCCTTCGGCAGTGATGACAAGAACGCCGCCAAGTGGCGCAAGTTCATGCCGATCATTGCGCCCATCGCCACGGCGGTGATCGCGCTCCTGATGAGCATCGTGCACAACCTCGACGAGAACTTTCGCGTGCAGCTCCCCAATGGTCTGTTTTCCGGTCTGACGCACCCCAACTTCATGGGACTGCTGGCTGACCCGAGCATCTGGGGGAGCGCTGGAGTGTTGGTCTTCGTCCTCATCGTCATCGACGGCGGCGAGTCACTCGCCACGATCGCGGCGATCGACAAAAAGGATCCCTACGGGAGACGGTCGGAAGCCAATGCCACCCTGTTCGCCATGGGCGCCGCCAACGTCGCTTCGGCGTCGGTCGGCGGCCTCACGATCATCCCCGGAGGCGTCAAATCGACGGCCAACATCGTGGCCGGAGGCAGGACGCAGTGGAGCAATTTCTGGAACGCTGTGTTCCTGATTGCTTACTGTGTCTTCCTCTACAACATGATCAACTGCCTGCCGCTTGCCGGCCTGGCAGCCATCGTGTGCCTGATGGGCTGGAAGCTCTGTAAACCTTCCGTGTGGAAACACACCTGGAAGGTCGGCAAAGAGCAGATGCTGATCTTCGCGGCCACCGTGGTCGCGACCCTGGTGCATGACCTGCTCTGGGGCATCGTCGCGGGCATCTTCGTGAAGCTCGCTGTGGTGGTCTACCTGGCTAAGAAGCACCCGGAGGGCAAGAAGCTCTCTGTGCTGGAGATCATCAAGCGCTCCTTCAAGAGTCCCGTCAAGGATGAAGACCACGGCGTCACCTACAAGGTAGACGGCGACTGGGAAATCCTTCTGAACGGGCCTGTCACCTGCTTCAACAGCCGTTGCTTGCAGGCTGCCTTCGAGCGCGTCCCCAAGGACGCGCCCAAGGTGGTGGTGGTGTGTGAGCCCAACTCGATGTTGGTCCTCGACCACACCTCCGCGGAGAACCTCCTCACCTTCAAGCAGTATTTTGAAGGAGAGGGACGCGGAACCGTTGACTTGAAGGGCATTTACGAAGGGATGGACATGTTGTCCTCCCACGCTTTGTCGATGCGTATGCCTTCGAGTTCTCCGGTCGATACGTCGTCTCGCGATTGACAACCACCTGTCGTAAGGTGGCAAAACCACGACGCCGGTATCAGCCTGAACAGCTGCCGCCGGACCAAAGTCCTAGCTACGGACATTAAACAGAAGCTCCTTTGATTCTCTTATTTGCGGCCTCTCTTTGGAGGGACCGCAGGAATGACTTAAAGTTGAGGAGCGGTTACACGTACAACGTGTGGCCGCTCTTTTTTTGTATTTTGAACAATGAATTGCTATACTTCTTCATGCAAAAATCAACAATAAAAAATGACTGAAAAATATTCTTTGGCTCAGTATGCAAAAATGACTGGCCATCAAATTGTAACAAAACTGAAGACTAAAAAAACTGGCTTAACTCCTCCAGAAATCAAACGTAAACAGAAAATTTTTGGTAAGAATATTTTGGTTGAAGAAAAGAAAGAAAATATTTTATTGGATTTTTTGAAACAGTTTAAAAATCCGATGGTATTGATTTTGATTTTTGCTGCAATTATTTCATTTACGTTTAGTAGTGACACCGAAAGTTTAAGTGGAGTGATTATTTTGATAATCGTATTAGTAAGCACCGTACTCAATTTGGTACAGGAAAAGAAGGCCAATAACGCTGCTAAAAAACTTAAAGAAGGTTTAAAAACACAAGCCACGGTGATTCGAAATGGTGAAAAAATTGATTTGTCAATGGAAGAAATTGTTCCGGGCGATTTGATATTTTTAAATGCTGGAGATTTGGTACCGGCAGATTGCAGGGTTTTGGATGCGAAAGATTTCTTTGTCAATCAATCTTCATTAACAGGTGAATCTTTTCCAGTTGAAAAAACTCATTTGGCTCTCAAAGGAAGCGGCGATTCGCTGTCAGATTTGAATAATATTATTTTTTCAGGGACCAATGTAGTTACTGGCAAGTCCACTGCCATTGCTCTGGCAACTGGTTTACATACCGAGTTTGGAAAAATCTCACATAATTTGAGTACGGCCGAGGATCAAACTGAATTTACAATTGGAGTAAATAAATTTAGCAATCTGATTCTCAAAACAACTTTGATTATAGTGTTGGCAATTTTCTTTTTTAACATTGCTCTAAAAAAAGATCTCCTGGAATCTTTCCTCTTTGCTATAGCTGTGGCTGTGGGATTAACACCTGAGCTTTTGCCATTAATACTTTCAGTTAATATGAGTACAGGGTCGGTTAGAATGGCTAAAAAAGGTGTAATTGTAAAAAAACTTGTAGCCATTCCTGATTTTGGC
Source organism: Patescibacteria group bacterium (assembly GCA_963169815.1). Taxonomy (GTDB): domain Bacteria; phylum Patescibacteriota; class Gracilibacteria; order UBA1369; family UBA1369; genus JADLFY01. The sequence continues at coordinate 5,262 of CAUJDC010000014.1, forward strand.
AGTATGAATATTTTATGTACAGATAAGACAGGCACACTAACTGAAGACAGAATTGTACTGGTCAAATATACTGATGTACTTGGCGGTAACTCGGAAGAAGTCCTTCTCAACGCATATATTAATAGCAGTTATCAAACAGGTATTTCTAATCCCATGGATGAGGCGGTAAAGAAATACAAGAATATAGATTTAAATAAATTCAAAAAAATTGATGAGATCCCTTTTGATTTTTTGCGTAAAAGAATGAGCGTAGTGTTTGAGAATGAAAAGAAAAGATGGTTAATCTGTAAAGGTGCTCCGGAGGAAGTTTTCAAAGCATGTAATTTCTATATGCATGGCCAGAAACGAGTTAAACTAACGGCCAAAAATAAAGATCAGGTGGAGAAAGTTTACCTTAACTTGAGCCGTGAAGGATACAGAGTTTTGGCCATTGGCAGAAAAGAACTAAAAGACAATAAAAAAATTTATGAAATTGCCGAAGAAAGCAATTTAACTCTACTTGGTTTCATTGCCTTCCTTGATCCAGCAAAGGCAGATGCCAAAGAAGTGGTAAAAAAATTGGAAGCATCAGGTGTAAAAATTAAAATCATTACCGGTGATAATGAATTGGTAACTCAAAAAATTTGCAATGAATTGACTATTCCCGTGTCTGGCGTGTTGCTTGGACATGAAATTGATGGATTAACTGACGATGCGTTGAAAGTGGCAGTGATGAAAAATACAATCTTTGCTAGATTTTCTCCTGATGAAAAAAATCGTGTAATTCATGCTCTGAAAGACAGCGGACATGTAGTTGGCTACATGGGAGATGGCATTAATGATGCTCCATCTCTGAAAACAGCGGATGTGGGGATTTCAGTTAGTAACGCGGTAGATGTTGCCAAGGAATCTGCGGATATTATTTTGACAAATAAGAGCTTGAAAGTGCTCTTAGATGGTATTTTGGAAGGGCGAAAAACTTTTGGAAATTCGATGAAATACATCATGATGGGCATAAGCTCCAATTTTGGGAACATGTTTAGCGTTATTGGAGCAGTGCTTTTTCTTCCATTTTTACCGATGATGCCACTGCAGATTCTTTTGAACAATTTACTATATGATTTTTCTCAAATTACCATCCCTGGTGATAATATTGATGAGGAATATGTTACCAGACCGAAGAGGTGGAATATGAGTTTTGTGAAAAAGTTCATGATTACTTTCGGTTTAATTAGCTCGCTTTTTGATTTCATTACTTTCTTTGTCCTATATAAGGTTTTTGAAGCTAGCAATAACACTTTTTGGACTGGATGGTTTATGGAGTCATTGGCAACTCAGACTTTAATTATTCATATTATTAGAACTAAAAAAATACCTTTTATTCAGAGCAAAGCCTCAGCCGGACTTACTGTGTCAACGCTCTTAGTGGTTGCGATTGGATGGGCATTGCCATTCACACCGATTGGAAAATATTTTGGATTTGTCGAGTTACCGGTTTCATTACTGTTAACTCTAGCGGCAGTTGTGACTATTTATTTGCTAACAGTACAAATTGCTAAAACTATTTTCTATCGCTTGGTACGGGCCCCCTAATTTGATAAGCAAGCCTTTGAAAATCTTTTGAAGTTAGGTTCGGCATATTTGTTGGGCCAAATGTCTTGAATATAGTCTCTTCCTTTCCTTCATCTACAAGATGGAGTATTGTGTTCACCAATAAGTCTATTCCTATTTTTTCATCATCTAAACGTTTTGGATTTGTCCAATCAATAATATTCTTGAATTTAGTAATAAAATCCAGTAAGGCTTTGGGATTTTTATAAGTTAAAACTGAAGACAAAGTAGCGAGATTGTCCAGATCAGGATTGGCTAAAACCAATTGATAAAGCTGATGAGAAACCAGACTGGCCTGTAGCGTTGGCTTTCTTATCATATTTAATGTTAGTAAATGTTGACGATAGTTTTCCCATATAACAAAGTCTCGCGGCTCAGTTCCATTATAATTTTCACGCAAAAAATCCTGAAAACGTCTGTAGGCAGTTTTGGCACCAGGTTCAGCTCCCAAATCCATAATTTCATGCTGATTTTCAAGTACCCGTTGAAAAAAACTGTTCAAAAGCTCACTAGCCTCTCGATCTGTTTCGGCAAGAGGCTCTAATAATTTAGGTACTGGCCACAAGGCAGCTCTGACTCTATCTGAGAAATCGTGCGCATAATGGAGAACTCTAACAGTCCCCTGTCTGAGAGAGAATTTTTCATTACTCTTTGAAACGGCAGGAACATGTTGCTTAGAATGGCCTTTATGGATGTCTTTTAAAATTTTGTGCATATCTGAGCGTGATTATAAAACATAACTTCAAAAAAAGGAATACAAAGTATAGTATCCATTCTTTTACACGCCTACTAGCTATTTTCTTACAGGAATTTGATTTATCGGGTTTGCTGATGCGAAAGATTTGATATTTTCGGCAGTAGTGTGCAAAATCTTGTCGAGTGCCTCGCGACTATTGAAGGCGATATGCGGAGTAATGATTACGTCATTGCGGGCAATCAGTAAATGATTTCTTAAAATTGTATGCAAGTCACATTGGGCAGGAAGATTTTTACTGAGCAATTCTGACTCTTCCTTGATGGCACATTCTTCTTCCAAAACATCGAGGCCCGCCCCTGATACAATCCCCTGTTCCAGAGCCATCAAGAGTGCCTTGGTATCGATTAGCGTACCACGCGCTGTGTTAATCAAAATTGCACCTTTTTTGATCATTTTAATGGTATTTTCATTGATCAAATGATGAGTGGCAGGCATATAAGGAGCATGCAGAGAAATAATATCAGACTGCTGTAACAATTCTTCCAGGCTAGAATAAGTAAAACCAATTTGGGAGGCCAGTTCTGGGTTTGGACGAGGATCGCTGACTAGGACTTTCATTTCAAAACCATTTTTAGCGATGCGAGCTACGTTTAAGCCAATTTTTCCCCCACCGATAATACCTATTGTTTTACCCTGTAAATCAATGCCAGTAAGTCCATGATAATCAAAATTAGACTTTTCAGTGCGTTCATAAGCTGCCATAAGATTGCGAGACAGTGCCAAAATCAAAGCAAAGGCATGTTCAGCTACGGTACGTTCACCGTAAGATGGGACATTACAAACAGTGATTTGGCGTGCGGCCGCTGTAGCTTGATCAATATGATCAAAACCCATGGAGCGAGTAGTGATCAATTTCAGCTGCGGAAGCTTTTCAATATTGGCCGCATCCAGTTTGGAATAGATGAAAACACTAACCACTTCGGCATCTTTGGCTAAATCAAGATTATCAGCTGTCAGAGGCTCTGTGTAGAAGCTTAATTGATGGTCTTTGCCCAACAATTCCATTAGTAATGGTTGTTCATGTGGCTCAATTTCGAAAAAAGCTATTTTCATGGATTGTGTAGTTTTATTTTCTCTACATTATCTCACGAAAATAGCTTTTGGACAATCTATCTAGGACTTAAGGCGTAACGAAAGTCAGAGCAATACCTTTGCGATCAGCACGACCAGTTCTACCAATACGGTGAACGTAATCATCGTAAGTGGCAGGGATATCGAAGTTGATTACATGGCTTACTCCATTGATATCGAGCCCACGAGCAGCCACATCGGTAGCGCAAAGTACTCTTACTTCGCCTTTTTTGAATTTCTGGAGAGCTCTTTGGCGATAGTTTTGGGATTTATCACCGTGAATTGAATCTGCTCTAACGGTTGCAGCAACTAAAGCGCGAGAAATTTTTTCTACACCGAATTTAGTACGACCGAAAACTAGAACTTTATCAAAACCTGGTTTGCTTAAGAGTTCAATCAAGATTTGCATCTTGATATTTTTATCGTTAGGAACACGGATAATGTCCTGCTCGATATTAGCGGAAGTATCACGAACTTTTACAGAAACTTTCACTGGAGAATTCATAAACTTACGAATCAGATCTTCTACTTTTGGCTCAAGCGTAGCTGTGTAGAAGAATGATTGGCGGGCAGCTGGAAGTTTACCGAGAATAAGTTTCATGTCATTGATGAAACCCATATCTACCATACGGTCAGCTTCATCCAAAACTACATTCTGGAAACGGTCGAGGTGAAGTAAACGTCTATCATAGAGGTCAATCAAACGACCAGGAGTGCCAATAATAAAGTTGAATGGGCTGCGAATAAGCTGAGCCTGGCGACGAATATCACTACCACCGATACAAAGTACGGCGTGAAGATTGAGGCCACGAGCAAATTCCTTAAGTTCATCACCTATCTGTACTGCGAGTTCACGAGTTGGGGCCATGATTAGGGCCTTTTGTGAGCGGTCAGAAAGCATTTTATTGATGATTGGAATCAGGAAGGCAGCAGTTTTACCCGTACCAGTATTAGCAATACCAATCACATCACGACCAGTTAAACCAACTGGAATTGACTGATCTTGAATAGGAGTGGGGCTGATATAGCCTTTTTGCTTTATGTTGTTTTGTAAACGTGGATCGAGTGGGAAATCGATAAATTGATGTTCAATCACATGTTCAGTGGGCTTGATGAAGGCCTCATCATTAACTTTGTTGATCAATTGATCAACTTTGATGGTTGTACCGATCATGCGACCAGATTTTTTCATCGGGCCGCGACCTCCACCACTTCTGCCACCGAAACGACGACGACGGCCGAAACCACCTCCACCACCCTGGCTATGACCTCCTTGCCCGCCACCGGAGTGACTTCCTTGGCTATGACCTTGTCTGTCCCCTGAATGGTGACGTTCTGACTGACCACTGCGATCTCGACGATCACGGGAAAAATTTGACTGTTTTTGCATAAAAATAAATTTTGCGAAATCTAAACTGGATCGGCTCACTAAGTATTCTTAGAGGAGTGAGCTCACCAATATTGCAATCGTAACGCAAAATGAATGGTAAACTCTTAAATCTGTTCTTAAACTTCTGAAATAACTGCGGAGAGTTTACAATAAAGACCGCGTGATGTCAAATGCAGATATTAAAGTCTAATGCCTGGAAATCTTCGGAGCTAGATTGAAGGTTATTTTTGTGCTATAATACGAGGATTTATTTAATTTTATGCATAGCTTTTTGGACAGACCAGACCAATTGCCAGAAAGACTGGAAAGTGAGAGACTAAAGCTCGAGCTGGTTTCAGTTCAGTGGCTGGATGAGATTATGGCTGAGATACGAGGTAATGTAGCCAGGTATTTCTTAAATTTTGCTGACAAAAACGATTTGCAAACCTGGATTAATGAAAATCGCCGTTTATTTGGCCGAGGTGAGAAATTGGAAATGGTGATGCTGCGCAAAACTAATGGTGAGTTTTTGGGAATGGTTTCGATCAGAAATTTGGGAATTGCTCCAGAAATTGGTGTTTGGGTAAAAGTATCTGCACAGGGCCAAGGCCTAGCAAAGGAAGCGCTGGAAGGATTAATGAGTTGGTATAGAATCAAACATGGAGTACAGGAAAAAGTGAAATATGTTGTGGAAAAAGACAACTCTAGTAGTTTAGGCTTAGCTCAAAAAATGGGGATGACATACAAACAAGATATTGCTGATCAAGCTCAGATAGTGTATCAGGAGTTCTTAATTTAAATTTGATTATGAACAAACCTTCTGGCGATAAGAAATTGGCTACTGGTGGGTACTCTTGGAAAAAGCGTTTAGCGGTTGTCGCTTTAGGTGCAAGCGCAGCTGCTACTGACAGAGTTGATGCTTTTCATATGGAAGATCAATTGCACAAGCTAAGCCAAGGAATAGTTGCTGAAACAATGGAAGTACCGAAGAAATTGATACCTCCAGAACAATTGCCTGCTCTCTATGAACAGGTAAAAATGCGTAGAGATACTTTTCAGACAGTTGCTGGTACCAGAAATAATGTCAGAAAATTGTTGGGCTTTTTATGGCAAGCTGGACCAAACATGGTTAGAACAGCGCTAGGATCAAAGGAAGATATTAGTCATCAAGTATTGGATGATGCCGGTATTGAAAGAGAAAAAATGACTGCTTTGGTTGATTTGTCGGCCTTTGACCTGAAAAGATTTAGAAACGATGACTTGGATTTTGGAATTTTGGCAAAAAATGGTGTGAAAGAAGTTGTCCTAATGGAAGATAGAGATCCGCAGTTTTTCTTAAATTATGAAGGATTTGAAGAAGCCAAAACAGTTCCACTCAATCGTCATGGTCGTAAGGAAGACAAATGGTCTATGGCTGATTTGAAAAAATTGGTTGCTAAATTACAGATGCAAGGAATCAAAGTAGTGATTGGATTTTGGGGGAATACTGGCGGAAAAGATGGTAATGAATTTATTAAAAGAAATTGGGAGAATTTGAGTCCAGTGATTCCTACTAGTGACGATATCAATCCACTTAGTATGGTCAAAGATAAGAGTGGCAAAGAAATGAGCTGCGCGGATTACATCGTTAAACAATTTCAACAATTAGAAAAAGATTTTGGCTTTGACGGTCTTTTCCTTGGTGACGGATTAATGGGATTCAGATCTTTCTTGGATCCGAATGGCGATTACAACACGGCTGATTTCAATCAACTTTGGACAGACTTTTATCATAGAGTTTATGATGGCGTAAAAAAGACTGGCACACAGAAAACACTTTGGGCTTATGACTGCATGGGTAATGGTGCAACTCGCGCACGTGCTAATGGACTTTATTTAAATGGTATAGCTAAATATATCGATAATTATATTTTCCAGTCTTACGGCAATGACGCCTGGGGGTCTGGATATATGAATTTACCTGGTTATGATTTAGCCCGTGATAAAGCTCAAATTACTGATTTGCCTGATGAATTGAAATTAAAAACCAGATATTCAGTCGGTATTGGTGACAGCGTTGAAGGCTGGGCTGGCAAAGGTACTGCTATCAAAGATAAGCAAATTCAAATTGGACCACAGGCCAGGAAAGGCACACTTGGAGTTTGGTCTAATGGACTGATACGCGGAATTCTCTAATCTTTAGCGTCTATTTCTAATTGCACAGAAGGTCAGGAAGCCGACCTGTAATGCCATGAATGTGAGAAATAGAGTTGTGAGTATTGCTGGTGTCTGATTAGCTTTCACAACTGGTATAGCCATCAGTAAATTAGCTTGATAGGTATGATTTGTTGCTAGTGGTTGAACTTCAGCTGCTGGAGATAAAGTCACTGGTTTTTCAACTTCTACTGTCTTGACTGCTTTGGCGGTCTTTGGAGTATTCTTTTTTACTGTAGCAACTACTGCTGGTGTTGTAGTTTGAGTTGGAGGAACTGGTTTTACTGAAACTACTGCTAGCTCAGTCACTGAACTTGGAACAGTTTCAATCACAGGAGTTGCTTCTTCTTTAGCATAGGTTTCGGTCGTTGAAGGCGTTGTTGATAGTGTATGTTCCGTAGGTGTTGGCATTGTAACAACTGGAGTAGATGATGGAGTAGTAGCACTTTCTGTAGAAGGTATTGTGACATCGGAAGAATCGCCACTGCTTGATTCACCTGAACCACCACCTGAAAATGCTGCACTTGTGTCAGACCCTACTTCTGGATTAACACCCTGTGGAGCAGTGATATTACTGTCTACCAGGTCAGCCATACAGCTAGCCATTTCGGAGGGATTGAATCCACTACAGAGAATATTTTGAATACTACCCAAAGCGTTGACGTCTGAATTGTTAATAAAGTCAGATTCTGGCGATGTTGATGGCTCTATACCGCTTAAATCAAGGGCATTCACCAATACTGGTGTGAAGACAAGCGTGCCTACAGTAAGCCAAAAGATTGTTTTAGGATGATTTTTGTACATACAAAAAAGTCAAAATATCCTCTTATATTAGCATATTTTGGCTAATTTGTGAAGTGGCCTAATTGAAACTTATTGAAGGAATGGCTGCATACCGTCTGACAAGTATTGGAGGCTGGAATCATCAGCTACTGCCTCGATCAGCTTGGACGTACTTTTATTATGCCAAGATGCTGTTTGTTCAGCTTGGTAAAGTACCGGCTTTAAGATCTGATAATTGATGGCGTAATTGATAGCTTTAGCCATTTTGGCAGCACCTAAATAAGTATTATTAGTTGGGTCGTCATTGATTAATTTTTGTCCCAAACCTACTGCAAATGAAGCGTTACGTTTTGCGGCAAGTATTTTGCCATTGTCTAAGTAATAAATAGCGCGTTCGAGATTTGCTATCAATTGAGAATACAATAGCGAATGATTTTGTGATTTGAGAATTAAGTAGAGTGCATAGCCCATTTCAGCTGCCTCTCCCCTGTTTAAGACTTGGCTGGGATAGAGATTCTGGTCGCGGTCTGGAATCACCAAGCCATTCATACCAGCGAAATTCATATACTTGGCAAACCAAGCATAATTTGGGACATCGGGAAAATATTGTTGATCGTCTAAAGGGTCTAAATCAAGACCTGAAGGCACTAAAACCAATTTGAAAAATTCTGCTCTAGTAATTGGCTTTGTAGGGTTATAATTTCCATCAGCGTCTGGGCCCCAAATGCCTAATTGATCTGCCTTGACCAAGTATTTGGCGTACCAATCTGACGGAGCCATGTCAGCATAAGTTGAGCTTGGATCTAGATCTGGAATTTCCAAATGATAATCTTTGTCAGTCTGATAAGCTGTCAAAACAATAAAAGCAGCAACTGATCTCGTCAGAGGATCATAAGGATGAAAAGTATTATCAGGATATCCACGAACTATGCCGAGACCGCGCAATTGATGTATAGGTAAAAAATAAATATTTTCCTCAGCAACATCGGCAAATTGCAAAGCGCCCGTTATTGAGGGAATGATTAGAAGAATGGAGGCAAGTAGTGAAGATAGCTTCTTTGACAAGGAAGAGTAATTATAGGCTGGAATAATTCCTATCATAATTAAATCAATCTTCAAATGATAATTTGATGATAATTCCAGCCGCAGGTCAAGAAGCTTGTCTGTAAGCTAAATCTAAAGCGACAAAATCGCTTGATATACGTCATTTTAATGCTATAGTTTCGGCGTTTATATTTTAATTTTCTTGCATATGTCGAGGACAAGCTTGTCAATTGCAGTTGGCTTTGTCTCGGTGGTGATTTTGACTTCCGTTCTCCCAGCAGTAGCCTTCGGGCAAGAGAGTACTGGTGAGGGATATGGTCACACAAATTTGCCGTTCTTGAAAGAAGCCTCGAGCGGAAGCAAGGAAATTAGCGTCAGTTATAATGGTCTGAATAATGACCAAAATGACAATGGCGGAGTTAAAGTGCAACCCGGTGGTTTGATCAGTCAAGCCAATGGGTGTCGCTTTAAAGATATCAGCGGGAACAAGTCCGAAAAGGCAATCAATTATCTCTATGATAAAGGAGTAGCTGGCGGACGAAAACCATGTTACTTTGACCCGAATGCGGCTGCTACTCGTGGAGAGGCAGCAACAATGGTAGTCAGAGCTATCAATGCTGAAATCCCTAAATCTGCTGAACCAGCTGCCTTCCCAGACACAAATGTGAAGATCTGGAACGCTAAATTTGTTAAATCCGCCAAAAGCAAAGACATAGTACATGGTTATCCTGATGGCCTGTACCGTGCTGAAAAATCAGTAAACAAAGTGGAAAGTCTGAAAATTGTAACCAGAGCTTTCCAAAGTGATTTTTCTAAAGTGAATTTTCAGGAATTAAAAGAGATTGGTGATATTGAATTAAATCAATGGTATGTCCAATATGTTCAGGCT